>JAHEML010000326.1 GCA_024643705.1 Caldilineaceae bacterium
AGGTCGTCCCAGGTGCGCAGGATACCGACGTCCAGAACCGAGGGGTTTACCTGCTTCTTGGACTCGGCCCACGCGGGGAATTCGTCTTCGCTCCATTTGGGCGAACGCTCTTTGCCCGCGGCGATAATCTCCGCCAGGGGTTGCTGCTGCTGCGCGATCAGGCTGGCGCGCCACCCGCTCATATCCGTTGCCTCTTGTTCCATCGAACGGCCTGGGTTGGTTCTCAGATCAAACCAGGGTGGGTCTTCCAGCACGGCGGCCCGTACCAGTTGCGGGTGGTTGGCGGCCAGAGTTGCCGCGTTGATAGCGCCGAGTGAGTGGCCCATGGCAAGCACAGGGCCAATGCCCAGAGCTTCGATCAGCCCGGCAAAATCGGCTGCGTAGTCGTTGGCCAAATAACCCTCTTGTGGCTTGTCCGACAGGCCGTGGCCCCGGGCATCCACCATGAGAATGTCGTAGTCGCTTTCCAATGCCCGGGCGACCCGTGTCCAACACAGCCCGTTGTCGGTGATGCCGTGCAACAGCAGCAGTGGGGGATTTTCGCCGCCCGTGCGGTGGTAGTGGATGCGGATGCCGTTGGTTTCGACGTATGAATCTTGCCAGTTGCTCATCGTTCGCTCCTATCGCTGAAAACTACCTTGCATGCTCCCGTAGCCAGTCAATTCGACGTAGCCCCGCCCACCAATCGCTGTGCCCTCCATTGTACCACGAATTATTGTCGCGCCTTCGTAGTATGTAAAAGTCAGGGTCATCTCCTGGTCGGGAATCAGCGGCTCGATAGTCAGGTCGATGGCGTACTCTGGAAAATTGGCCTGCCAGCCAGATGGGTATTCGATGCCGGTGGTGGGGCTTGTCCATTGGCCGGTGGGTGTGAGGGTGAAATCTTCCGGGCGGATGACCACCCGCCGCCCATCGGGGTAGCTGAGAGTTCCCTCGAATATGTCCTGGGGCTGGCCGCTGGCCGAGCGGACTTGCGCGAACATCAGCACAACGCCGTTGTCCAGGGTGGCCGCGAACCAATCCCAGCCGGTGGCGTCGCCGCTGAGCGCGCTGGTGCCAAATTCGTGGTCCATCCAGCTCAGGCCCTCGACTTCCATCGTCACGCCGTCCAGGGTGATGCTGCCCTGGCTTTCCATCTGCACAAGGCTGTAGTAGTAGCTGGCGTTGCCCGGCTCTGGCCCTTTTTGGCTCAACCCCTGATCGCCGTGGAGAAGGGGCGCGCGGCTTTCGGTCAACGACAACTCTAGCGCCACCAATCCGTTTGGCCCGTCGGTCTGCGCGCTCAGCCGATAGCTCTGTGGGCCGGTCTGTTCGGCGCGCCAGTCTTCCAGCCAGACAGAATAGAGGGGATCGCCCTGCGCGCCGGCCAGCCCACCCGCGCCCCGGCTGAATCGGTCGAAGGCGCGATGTTCGTTGGCCGGGCCGCTGGTCACCGCGAAGTGGGCCATGTAGAGCTGGGTTGCGGCCAGGTCGGAGGATCGCTGGGGTTCGCCGGGGGCCAGGGCGCTGCGGAAAAAGGTGAGCTGGTAGCCGTATTCTCCTCCGTCTGCACCAGTTAGATTGCCGGTGTAGTACCACCATTCGGTAGCGAAATCGTCGTGGGAGCCGTGGTCTGCGGGGAAGACGAAGTCTATGGGCGCGTAGGCCCGGGTAAAGGATGCGTCCACCGGGCCGCTGAGCGCGTCGATCACATTGGCCGATGCCAGGGGTGGGGGTGGCGCTGTGCAGGCGGAAAATAATAACAGAAGGAGAACGACAAAGGTAAACGGAAGCGGCTGGCGCATTGGTCGCTCCAAAGATTGATTTGCGAGTTGCGAATGGCGAGTTGCGATATGATGGCCCGCAATCCGCCATTCGCAACTCGCTCTACCTTATACCGCTTCCAGGGCCTGGGCCAAATCGGCGATCAGATCGCCGGTATCCTCCACGCCCAGGGCCAGGCGCACCAGTTCATCCCGGATGCCCAGGGCCAACCGATCTTCTGGGGCAACGTCGTAATAGCTGACGATGTAGGGCTGCTCCACCAGACTTTCGGTGCCGCCCAGGCTGGGGGCAATGTGGGGTATTTGCAGTGCGTCGATAAAACAGCTGGCCCCAGGGCCGTCGCTCTCCACCTCGAAGCTGACTACGCCGCCGAAGCAGGTCATGGATGCCGCGGCCAGGGCGTGATCCGGGTGGCTTTCCAGGCCCGGATACCAGACTTTGCGAATTTTCGGGTGATCTTCCAGGAAGCGGGCGACGGCCAGCCCGTTGGCGTTGTGCTGGGCCATACGCAAGCCCAGTGTCTTCAGCCCCCGTAGGATGAGGAAGGCTGTGTGGGGATCGACCATCGCACCGATAACCCCTTGGGCCTGTTGCAGCGGGGTTGTCATGGCAAAGCTGCCCACCGCACAACCCGCCAGCAGGTCGTTGTGACCAGCCAGATACTTGGTCACGCTGTGGACAACCAGATCGATGCCGTAGTCCAGGGGGCGGATGTTGATGGGCGTGCCAAATGTGCCGTCGATCACTGTCTTGAGATTATGGCGTTTGGCGATATCTACCAGTCGGGGGTAGTCCAGACAGCGCAAGAATGGATTGGTGGGGGATTCGGAGAAGATAAGTTTGGTGTTGGGGCGAATGGCGGCTTCCATGGCGTCGTAGTCGCCGGGTTTGACGGTTGTGCAGTCGATACCGTAGCGGGCCAGGAAAGAGCTACAGAAGATGCGGGTGCGCCGGTAACAGTCTTCGGTGATGATAAAATGATCGCCCTGGGAGAGCATAATGAGTAGGGTATTGGTGATGGCGGCCATTCCGCTGGAGACGAGAACGGCGTCGTCTGCCCCTTCCAGTGCCGCCAGTTTGGCCTGGACAGCATAGACCGTCGGGTTGCCGTAGCGCCCATATTCCACCCGTTCGGGCACATCCCAGAACATCTTGTCTTCCTGATAGGCTATCAGCTCGGCTGTGTTGGCAAACGTGTAGGTAGCCGTCTGCACAATGGGCACTGTCAGGCTGTGGTGGGAGACGAAGCGCGCCTCTCCGGCGTGGATGGCGTTGGTTTGTGGTGTGGTTTGGGCGGTGGTCATTGGATGATTTCTCCGTGGATGAGTGCGTGTTGCGTGTTGCGTATTGGGTATTGCGTGTTGCGTATTCCGTGTTGCGTAAGTAGTGCAGGCTAGTGAGCGTTGATTGAGTGCCGAGTTTTCGAAGTGTATCGAAATCAAGCGAACGGGTCACAACAATTATGCAGAGTTTACCCACGTGGTTTCGATATGGCGGGGAACAACACCCGCCTACTCAACCAGCGCTAGTCAAATAACTTTTGTCAGGGGGAAACTACCAAGCCACTGACCGGATTTTCGCCACGAATTGCACGAATACCACGAATTTGGCTCAATCATTCATGAACATTCGTTGAATTCGTGGCAAAGGGTTGGTAGCTACGTCAGGGGAATAAAAAAACCCTTCTGCCGGGTGTAGATACACAGGCAAGAAGGGTGCGGGCGACGTTCGGCGCGCATCTCATCTTTCGGTGTATCACACCGACGGAATTGGCACCTGTCACAGAGAGAATCGCTGCCCGATTAAAATCGGTACGATTCCCACTGCCGGTTGCCGAGGCTTCGTAGGGCCGTTCCCTCCACCTCTCGTGATAAGAGCAACTGGTCTATATGGTTGTGGGCGCTATGATACCATAGGGCCAGAGGAAGTCAAAGAGCGATGCGACGAATTGTCACAGGTAGCCATCCATGCCGAGCGCGAATTGAATTGCTTGTTCCACATCTTGCATCCGGCGAAGCGAAAGGGAGGTGATGCGGGAGCCAAGTCGAGACTTCTGGATTGTTTGCAGATTGTCCAGATTGACTGCACACATCTCTGGCATGCCATCTTCATCCGGCGTCAAAAGTACTTCGGTGGGAATGTTGCGGATTTGGGTTGTGATGGGCGCGATAGTAATGCCGGTCAGAAACCCGATGGCTGACGAACGGGTTAGCAACAATACAGGGCGGCGTTTGTCCGGTGCTGCAAACGTATACCAGTAGACCTCCCCCTTTTTCACATTGCCTCCCACACCTGTTCTGCTTCCCATCCATCAAATTCACCTGGGTTAACTGGGTGCAGAGCATAGCCTGCCGCGTGCTGCTGCTCCATTTGTAAAATCTGGATACGCTTTAGGGCAAGTTGTAGCGCCTGGCGAATGAACGCAGAACGATTGGTATTGAGATCGGAGACGGTCTTGTCTACCAGCTGTAGCAGTTCATCATCGATTGTGATTTGCACGGTTCGTGTATTCATCGGGTGTATGGTACTCCTTTCAGAAAAGGATGTTATCCACATTGCTATCTGTATTGCTGTCCACAGTATACTGTGGATAGGTGTGCATTTCAAACAAGCGCCCAGACATATGCCAATTGACCTCGAAAAAGGCGGGAAGCAGGATAACTTGTTTATTACCATACACACAGTTGCATGAACGTTGAAAATCGAGCTGACCGAACCGATGTTTTAGCACACGCTCGTTAGATTGAATTTTCTGCCATTGCGTGCTAAAATTCGGTCTATCCTCAAATAAAATTTTTACGCCGTATATCGGCGTGAAAACTCGTACATTGGCCGGTCCCGTTGCCTCTGCACTGCCACGCAGCGGCATTTAGCACCAGGAGATACTCAATGACAGATATTAAGCAGCAGCCGACGTCGCTGGAACACCAGAATGGGCGGGCCAAAACCTTTCCCTATCCTGGCATTGCCACCACAGCCGACGGTTCCGACACAGTTGTCTGGGTGGAAACTGCCATCACCCAGGGCGCATGTGCCTACCCGATTACTTCGTCCACCAGCATGGGCGGCGGCTACGGCGCGGCGGTGTCGAATGGCAAGCAGAACCTGTGGGGTGAAACTCTCAGCTTCATGGAGCCAGAATCGGAGCACAGCGCGGCCACGGCCTGCGAAGGCTTCGCATTGACCGGTGGACGGGTGAGCAATTTTACCTCGGGCCAAGGGCTGATTTTGATGCACGAGGTGCTGTACACCATTTCGGGTAAGCGTCTGCCCATGGTCTTTCACATTGGTGCGCGTGCCCTGACAAGCCAGAGTTTGAACGTCCATGCCGGCCACGACGATGTGATGTCTGTGCGGGAATCGGGCTGGGGCATTCTCTTTGCCCGCACTGCCCAGGAATCGGGCGATCTGGCCCTGATCTGTCGCCGGGCTGCCGAGGCTAGCAAAACCCCTTTTATGAATGTACAGGATGGCTTTTTGACCACCCACACGGTGGAAGATGTGCTGTTGATCGAGCCGGAGATGATGAAGGATTTTATCGGTTCTC
>JAHEML010000327.1 GCA_024643705.1 Caldilineaceae bacterium
CGGTTCTGCCGGGCTGGTTTGGCCTTGAAGGCATGGTCGTTGATATCGGCATTTGGCAGATCGCCGAAAGCGTAGCCCTCTATTTGGGCGTGCCCATGCTGGCTGGATTCCTCACCCGCTTTTTTCTCCTGCGTGCCAAGGGCCGGCAGTGGTACAAGCAGCGGTTTGTGCCCCGCATCGGCCCGCTGACCCTACTGGCCCTGCTCTTTACAATCCTGGTGATGTTCAGCCTGAAGGGGGAATTGATCGTTCAGATTCCACTAGATGTGGTACGCATCGCAATCCCAATGACAATCTATTTCGTGGTAATGTTTGTGGTCAGCTTTTGGATGGGTCGCCGCCTGGGCGCGGACTATTCCAAAACGACAACCCTGGCATTTACCGCAGCCAGCAACAACTTCGAGTTGGCGATTGCCGTGGCTGTGGCTGTCTTTGGTATCAATTCCGGGGCAGCATTTGCCGCTGTCATTGGCCCACTCATCGAAGTCCCGGTGATGATCGCGCTGGTGAATGTGGCTTTTGTCTTCCAACGCCGCTACTTTGCTGGTGAGTTGCTGCCCGCGCCCCAAGCACTGCTGGATGCCGCCGCAGAGGCCTGTCCACCAGCCGAAGCGCTGCATCCGAAAACTCAAGGATAGCCCATGAACAAGTTCAGCGTTCTTATCCTCTGCACTGGCAACTCCTGTCGCAGCCAGATGGCCGAGGGGCTGATCAATCACCACCTGGGGGATCGCTGGGAAGCCTTTTCGGCTGGCTCCATCCCATCCGGGCGGGTCCACCCCTTGGCAATTGCGGCCATGGCCGAGATCGGCATTGACATCCGCCACCACCGCTCCAAGTCGGTGGACATCTACCGCAACCTCAGCCCGGACCTGGTGATCACTGTCTGTGACAACGCGGCCAAGACCTGTCCAGTCTGGTTAAGTCGGGGCGAGACAGTCCACGTCCCCTTTGACGATCCTGCCGAAGCCGTGGGCAGCGAAGCCCAACGAATGGTTGTCTTTGGCGCCGTGCGCGACCAGATCGTCCAGGCTATTCTGCCCTTGTTGCGAGGGCGGCAGCATGCCATGCCGGCATTGTCTACCCAGCCATCTCGCGTCTGATTGCAACCAGTAAATAAAGTGAGAAACGAGAGATCATTTGGGTGATCTCTCGTTTCTCGCTTCTTGTTTCTCGCTTCAAATTATTGTGGGTTATGCCCGTGGATAGGCCCCCAGTTTTCGCCCATCCCCGCTGGTCTGCCCCCCGTCGATCACAAGTGTATGGCCGGTGATAAACTGGGCATCGTCCGAAGCGAGGAATGCAAAGGCTCCGGCCACATCTTCCGGTCTACCCAACCGGTTAAGAGGAATCAGCCGCTCTTTGTAAAAATCCATAAACTCCGGTGGATCAATTTCCGCGGCCATGGGTGTCAAAACATAGCCAGGGGCTACGGCATTAACTCGAATATTGTGATCAGCCAGGTCGAGTGCCATTGTCTTTGTAAGCAGAATCACGCCCGCTTTGGTGGCATTGTAGTGGGCGTATTTTACTTCAGCGGCAATCCCATTTTTGCTTGCCATATTGATAATCACACCGCCGCTGAGCTGTGCAGCCATCTGCCGAGCGACCAACTGGGCGACATTGAACACGCCGGTTAAGTTGATGTCGATGATACGCTGCCAATCCGCCTGGTCGATCTCCAAGAAATGATCCTCGCGGGCAATACCAGCCACATTTGCCAGCACGTCGATGCGCCCCCAGCGTGCCACCGCAGCATCCACCGCAGCCTGTACATCCGCCCTCTGTCGCACATCACCCACAACAGCAAGAACCCTTTCGCTGGCTGCCCACGCATGGGTGGCCCACCCGTCCGTGGCCCACTGAGCCTCTGCTGTAGTCAGATTCTCAGCGTTGTTGTCGAAAGCTACTACAGACGCACCATCGGCAAGAAAACGTTCGACAATTGCTTTGCCCAACCCTCTGGCCGCGCCTGTGGCAAAGAGAATTTTGCCCGCAAATCGTTCGCTCATCGGTCTATCTTCCTTATAAAACCAATTCCGCCATCATGCGTACGGTTTCCATGCTGTCGGCGTTGATGTTGAGGGTTGTGATTGGGCTTTCTTGCCACAGTTGCAGCCGATCGGCGATGCGTTCACGCGGGCCGCAGAGAGCCACCGCATCGACCAACTCGTCAGGCACGGCAAACATGGCCCCGGCTCTGTCGCCCTGCAAATAGGCGGCCTGAATGCTGTCGGCTGCTTCCTCGTAGCCGTAACGGCAGGCCAGATTGTAGTAGAAGTTCTTGCTCTTGGCCCCCATGCCACCAATATAGAGCGCCAGAAAGGGCTTCACCCGCATCCAGCAGTTGGACAGATCGTCCCCCAGGACAACCGGCACCGTGGGGGCAATGTCGAAGTTGGCCGTACTCTTGCCGTTGCCCGCAACAGCAAATCCAGCTTCTACCGATTGGGCAAAGTTTTCGGCATAGTGTTCGGGCGCAAAGAAGATGGGCAACCAACCATCGCCGATCTCTGCGGCCAACTCCACATTTTTCGGGCCAATGGCGGCCAGATAGATCGGCATATCGGCCCGCCCGTGGATGATGCTCTTCAATGGTTTGCCCAGTCCAACCGAGCCGGGACCATCGTAGGGGATCTGGTAGTGTTCGCCTTGATGGATCAGGGGCTTTTCCCGTGCCAGAATCGTGCGCACAATCTCCACGTACTCTCTCGTGCGACCCAGGGGTTTGGCGTAGGCTTGACCGTGCCAGCCTTCCACTACTTGTGGCCCCGAGACCCCCAACCCCAGCAGCATCCGCCCACCGGAAAGCTGATCCAGGGTGATGGCAGTCATGGCTGTCATGGCGGGGGTGCGGGCGGGAATCTGCATAATTGCCGTGCCCAAGTGGATATGCTCGGTACGCGCCCCGATCCAGGCCAGAGGCGTCACAGCGTCCGAGCCGTAGGCTTCCGCAGTCCACACTGCAAAATAACCCAGCCGATCCGCTTCCAAAATCAGTTCCATCGGCAGGTCAATTGTCGAGCCGGAATACCCGGCATTGAGTCCAAGGCGCATGGTAATCTCCTGAAAGAGAGGTTCGTAGGGCGGCTTTCTGTAGCCGCCGAGTGTGGCAAACCCATCAATGGCACGTAAGAAACCTGCCTATCTGTGTAGCTCTGTATTCTTTTGTAATTGCTTGTCTTGTGACTGTTGATTCGCCACCAGTTGCGCAAGGGTCGTCACCAGCAGGTCGTGTTCCACTGCGTGAATGCGGGCAGCCAGAGTGTCGTGGGTGTCGCCGGGGCGGATGGGGACCACACGGGTCGCCAGCACAGGCCCCTCGTCCACCCGCTCATCGGGGACAAGATGCACCATGACACCCGTGTGATCGACCTCCCCTTGCTGGAAGGCGGCCAGGGCGTCGTCGATGGCGTGCGCACCGGGGAATTGACCGGGCAGAGCTGGGTGCAGGTTGACGATACGCTGGGGGTAGTGCTGGAGAAAAGCGTCGCTAAAAATATGCATCCACCCAGCCAGCACGACCCAATCCGGGGTAAACTCGGCGAGCAGTGCCGCCAGATCAGCGTCGTAATCAGCCCGCTCTTTGCCCGCGTCCCGGTAGGGCTTGAGCGGGTGATAACGGGTGGGAATACCCGCCTGCTCCGCCCGTTCCAGACCGAAAGCGGCTTTACGGTTGGAGACGACCACGGCAATGCGCGCCTGTAGCAGCCCAGTCTGCACTGCATCGATAATTGCCTGCAAATTCGAGCCGCTGCCGGAGATGAGAACGGCAAGTTTTGGGGGAGTAGTGCGTAGTGCGTAGTGCGTATTCTGTTGGGCCGGTTTTACGTTTATTGCCGGGTTTTCCATCCCTGAAATAGTCCTTTCAACTTCACCCCTCCAACAAATAAGACAACGATACAAATGCCGCTACTTACGCAGCACGAACTACGCAGCGCGCATCACTTCTGCGGAACCAATGCCCGCAACAGTTCCTCTTTCCACGTCCCTGTGCCCCGCTCATACGCGCCAAAGCCCGCGGCAAATTCCCAATAGGCCCAGCTCATGCCCAGGCTCTCGGCTGTGCGGGCAACGAAAGCCGTGTATTGGGCGCGGGATGCCATATCCGCTCGGCTGTACGCACCAAATTCGCCCAAATAGATGGGGTGACCATTCTCCTTGCCCCAGCGCGCGGCTCGTCCCAAATCGCCTTCAACCATGCGCTGTTGCAGGTCTGTGCCCGCCCAGGTGGTCCCCACCCAGCCAGCAGAACCGCCGACCCAATCTGCGCCCTGGTGAGTGAAACGAAAAGGTTCGTAATAGTGAACGGAGACGATCAGATGCTTGTCGTCCTGGGGCAGGGTGAGGGTGCCGAGTTGGCTGATATTGTACCAGTTGCCTGGCCCCACAATCAGGTTGCGGGTGGGGTTGCTGGGGCGAATAGCCCCAATGACATCGGGGATCATTTCGTTCCACGCGAACGAAGTCAGCCCGTCGTGGGGTTCGTTGAGCAATTCAAACAGGACGCTCTCCGGCGCATCTCGGTAATGCTCGGCGATCTGTCGCCATAGGGCCAAAAAGCGCTCGGTGTGGTCGCGGGGATCAGTGAACATCTCCTCATAGTGGTGCATGTCCAAAATGACCAGCAATTGGTTCTTTTCAGCCTGCTCCACCACCCAATCGATGCGGGCGAAGAAGCCGGGATCAATGGTGTAGGGGGGCGCGGCCAGGGCGTGGCTGCTCCAGCGAATAGGCACGCGCACATGCTGAAAACCAGCATCAGCGATAGCGGTGAAGTAATCTTCGTAGAGAATGATACCCCACGCTCCTTCTTGGGGAGCCTCCAGCGCGTTGCCCAAATTGAGACCTCGACCCAAATCCTGGTTCTGCACAAAGGGGTCCACGCCGGGGCGTTGAATAGCAGCGACCCAAGTCGGCTGTTGCCAGGTCACGGGGGAGCAGGCAGCGAGGAAAAATGCCAAAGCAGAGAAAAGCATTAAACGCAAAGGAAGTCTTTTTGGCATCAGCGCAATTCCACCGCGGGTTCACCGCTGGCAGCGATCAACGCCCCCATAACCACAGAATCGGGCAGCGCGGCCTGCACGGCTGCGGTGTCCTCCGCGCCCACCACCACCACCATGCCCATACCCATATTCCACACCCGGTAGGCTTCCACGTTGTCGATGCCGCTCCACTCCACCAGCTTGCGAAAAAGCGAGGGTACAGTCCAACTGGCCCGGTCGATGCGGGCGGAGAGACCCGCGGGCAGGATGCGGGGCACGTTGTCCAGAAAGCCACCACCGGTGATGTGGGCCAGCCC
>JAHEML010000328.1 GCA_024643705.1 Caldilineaceae bacterium
CAGCGGCGGCACAATCGACAAATTAGAGAGCATACGCGGCTGGTCGCCAGACTTGAGCGAGGCACACTTTCGTCGCCAACTACGCGAAGTTGGCTTGGTCATCGCCGGGCAAACTGCCGATCTGGCCCCGGCAGACAAACGGCTCTATGCCCTGCGCGACGTGACAGGCACAGTGCCCAGCCTTCCTCTGATCGCGGCCAGCATCATGAGCAAAAAACTGGCCGCAGGGTCCGACGCCATTGTGCTGGACGTAAAATGCGGGCGAGGCGCATTTATGGAAAAGCTGGATGATGCCCGCGCCCTGGCCCGGCTGATGGTTGCCATCGGGGCTGGCGCAGGGCGCAAAGTAACAGCACTGATCACCGGGATGGAGCAGCCCCTGGGCAACGCCGTGGGCAACGGGCTGGAAGTGCGCGAGGCGATTGCCACCCTGCACGGCCATGGCCCAGCAGACTTTCAAGAATTGGTCGAGCGGGTGAGCGCGGAAATGCTCCTTTTGGGCGACCCAGCCTGTATGGATTTAGGTCTGGCGCAGCAGCGGGTGCAAGAGGCAATTGCATCAGGTGCGGCTCTGGAAAAACTGGTGGCTTTTGTGGCTGCCCAAGGCGGCGATGCGGAGCAGATCGCCCATCCAGAACAGCTACCCATTGCGCCCGTCGAGCGTCCGCTACGGGCAGCATCCGCCGGTTTTGTCCACCAGATCGACCCGCGGGAAGTTGGCTTGACAGTTGTGGACATGGGCGGGGGGCGCAAGAAAAAGGGAGACGCTATCGACTTTGGCGTGGGTGTTGTCTGTGGGGTCAAAGTGGGCGCGAGGGTTGCCGTGGGTGATCTCCTCTGCACGCTCTACGCCGGGGATGATGCTAGCGCCGACCATGCGCTGGCTCGTCTGCAAGCGGCCTGGCTTGTGGGAGATGCGCCCGTCGAGCCACTGCCCGTGGTGCTGGACAAGATCGGTTATTAGGCGCTGACGACCAACGACCGACGACCAACGACCGACAGTAGGCGCGACAACCCTGGTCGTCGGTCGTCTAAGGTCGGTCGTCCAAAATTCACCACTCCACCTGTCGCCGCTCTTCGACAACGGTTTTATACAATTCATAGGTACGGGCGGCGATATCCGACCAGCGATAGAGGGTTTGGACATCATCCAGGGCCGTAGCCCGCCACTGGGCAGCCCGTTCTTCATCCTCGAAAAGAACATCCACCCCCCAGGCAATGCTTTGGGGGTTGTTGGCAATCACCGTCAGCCCGTTGTGCATATGATGAACAACCTCGCTCAGCCCCCCCACATCACTGACGATGACGTTGCAACCTGCGGCCATTGCCTCTAGTGCCACAATGCCAAAGGGTTCGTACAAGCTGGGGAAGATGGCCGCATCCACTGTGTTGTAGAGGCAATTTCGGGTGGCATCGGTGATAAAACCGAGCAGTTCGACCGCGTGGCTGATCTGCAATTCGTCTACCAAGGCGTGCATCTGTTCCGAATTTTTGCCCGCCACCAGCAGGCGCACATGGGGAAAATGGCGCAAGATGTGGGGCATCGCCTTGATCAGAACCGAGAGACCCTTCTCCGGCGTGATGCGCCCCACATAAAAGAGGATCTTTTCCCCATTGGGAGCATAGCGGCGACGCAGACGCTCCACTTCTTCCGGCGTGGATGTACACAGGGGAGCACAATCGATCCCGTTGGCAATCACACTGGTCTTGTCCAGAGGCACGCCAAAATAGCCGCCCAATTCCCCGGCCATAAAGCCGCTGCACACAATCACCCGCCAAGCCTCGAAGCAGACTTCCCACTCCATTTGATTGATCAACACGCTGGTCTGGTTGGGCACATAGGATTGGTGTCGGCCTCGTTCGGTGGCGTGGATTGTCGCCACCAGGGGTGTTTTCCAGTGATTTTTCAGAGCAATACCTGCACTGGCGACCAGCCAATCATGGACGTGGATCAGATCGTACGGGTCACGTGTTGCCAATCCAACTGCGTAGGTCTCCAAACGGTGGTTGCCGTCCACCACGCTGTTGAAGAGATCAAGGGGGGAGACTGGCGGCACATCCACCCGATGAACGGTCACATTGGGCGCGAGGTCTTCCAATCGTAGGCCACCTGCTGCTCTGGTGGTCAACACATCCAAATGGAACGATTCGTCATCCAACAGGTGTTGCGAAAGGGCGGGAACCAATTCCGCCACATGCTTGCCAATGCCACCCACCATGTTGGGCGGGAATTCCCAAGTAATCATCAATACGCGCATTATGTTCTGCCTGAAAATCAGCGGGCGAGTAAGATGCCTGCTGTCTCTTTTGCTTGTGTGGGGTGGGGTTGGAAAGTGCAAACTATCCAAATCTATGTGGAGAGTTATACCACAAGAACGCGCCGTCTACAATCAGCGCACTAGCGACAAAACCAGTGTACCGCTTGAATCCAAAGTGAAGATAGCAGGTCGCCAGACCGTTGTCACAGCCTCGCCAGCCAGCTTTTGCAGCGTGTCGGTGGTCTGGCGATAGATTGTATATGCAACGGGCGAACTGGGCGTATGATTTGCTGCCCACTCAGTGTACTCATCGTCGATCCAGCCCACCACAAAGAGGGGGTTGGCTGAACCGCTCGCTGCCCGCTGGCGAATCAGAGCGGCTCCGCTGCCCAAAAGACCAAAGGGCGTATCGGGTAATCGCTCCCACACAGCCTGGGCAAAGTCGGCTCCGGCTGCCCCATCGCCCAACCACAAAATGCTCTGGCCTGGCTCCACGTCTTCTGGTCGTTGTACAGTGGACACTCCAACCTCCGGCCTGCCAGCGGGGAGACCGGCCACGCGCAGGGTGTGGCCCGATTTCTGCGCATAAGCAGACGCAGACGCCACCACTTGCTTCACCCAGCCGCTATCCCTAGTTGGCGCATAAGGATGCAACCACCTGTCGCCTTCAGCCAGCCCACCCAGCGTCGCCCCGTCTGCCAGGGAATAGGGGCCAATGATTGAGACGATCGATGGATCGGCCATGATCTTTTGCCCGGCCCGGGCTACATAGCGGGAACTATCCAGGGCCAGAGGCAACACGTCGATTTTGCGGACGGTGTTGTGGGCGATCTGGTCATGGGCGATCTGGTCGTGGTTCCAGTCGGCAATCGCTGCACGCATCGCAGCCAAGGCATCATAGCCGTCCTGGCGGTAAAGGCCCTCCACGGGCGCGAGAAGCCCGATCTTCACCACAGGCCGAGTGGAGCCACAGGCTGACAAAGAGAAGGCAAAGAGCAAAAGAAGAAAGGCAAAAGGCAACCGGCGTGGGATCATGATAGTGTGTCGATCTTTGAAATCTTTGGTGGACATAGCTTTTCCAGTCGCTAACTGCCTGCCGTCAAGCGCTCGGTCAGCCCGGTGTGGCGTTCCGACACCCGGTTGTTGCCCACAGCCAGACCAATGGCCCTGGGTTGGCCCACCAAGACCACCAGCCGCCGGGCACGGGTGACAGCCGTGTAGAGCAGGTTGCGTTGCAACATCATATAGTGGGTGGTGAGCACCGGGATCACCACCACAGGAAACTCGCTACCCTGGGACTTGTGCACACTGACGGCGTAGGCGTGGGTCAGCTCATCCAGCTCCAAAAAGTCGTAGGCCACCGGCTTGCCATCAATGGAGACCACCACCTGCTGCTCGATGGCGTCCAGCCCAACAATATGGCCCATATCCCCGTTGTATACCTCTTTATCGTAGTTGTTGCGCACCTGCATCACCCGATCGCCCACACGGAAGATACGGCTGCCCACCATCCGTTCGGGCCGGTTGGGGTTGGGCGGATTGATGGCATTCTGGATGGCATCGTTGAGCGCGCCTACACCCACAACACCCCGGTGCATGGGGCTGAGTACCTGAATATCCTGGGGTGGGATGGCAAAACGGCGCGGGATGCGTTCCTTCACCAACTCCACAACCAATTGAGCGGCCCGCTCTGGCCCTTCGGTGCGAAAGAGGAAGAAATCCGTGGCATTCTCGTTGTCCACCACAGGCGTCTGCCCCCGGTTGATGCGGTGAGCGTTCTCGATAATGTAGCTCCCCGCGGCCTGGCGAAAAATCGTATCCAATCGCACCACCGCGGCACTTTCCCAACGCTCCAACGCTCCAACGCTCTCCTGCTTCTGCCCTTGCTCTACTGCCCGGATAATGTCGTCCAGCACATTGCCCGCGCCCACACTGGGCAGTTGATCCACATCCCCCACCAGCAGCAAATGCATCCCCTGTGGCACGGCTTTGAGCAGGCTGTTGGTGAGAATCAGATCGAGCATGGACGCCTCGTCCACAATCAGCAGATCACCCGCCAGGGGAGATTCCTCGTTGCGTTTGAAGCTCATGCCCTCGCTGGGCTGAAACTCCAGCAGACGGTGGATCGTTTTGGCTTCCTGGCCCGTGGTTTCCGCAAGCCGTTTGGCGGCGCGACCCGTGGGCGCGGCCAGGAGCACAGTGCGCCCAGTTTGCTGACACAGACGTAAAATGGTGCGCACAGTCGTCGTTTTGCCAGTCCCCGGCCCACCGGTGAGAATCGTCAGCCGGTGGGTCAGGGCAGATCGCACAGCCAGCCGCTGTTTTTCGGCCAAAACAAAGCCACTCTCGGCCTCTAGTTCGGCAAAACTTTCTTCCCAATTCCACTGTTGGAACTGATCGAAACGGCCCATCGTGGGCGCGAGCAGGCGATGCAGCCGGTTGCTCACCCCCACTTCGCCAAAGTAGAGGGGTGTGAGATAGACGGCCTGTTCCTCCAGCAAAAAGGCGGACACCTCTTCCGGTTGGGGTGCGGCGTAGGCAGACTTATTTTCGGAAAGAGATAGCTGTACATGATCCCCTTCGCTGTAGACGGTGGAAACAGACCAGTGCAGGTTGGGCGCCTCGGCCCCGGCGCTGGGGGCTACCTTCACCCGCTCGCCCCCGCGCAGGTGCAGCACACCCGCCGCGGCCTGTTCCAGGGAGACGCCCAGCAATTCGGCGGCCTGGCCGGTCAGGTCGCGGCTGGGCAGAAAGACGTGGCCTTCGTCGGTGGATTGGTTGAGGGTGTATTCCACCCCCGCGGCAATGCGCTGGGGCGAGTCCGGCGCCATGCCCAATGCCTGGGCAATCTTGTCGGCGGTGAGAAAGCCGATGCCATAAATGTCCTGGGCCAGCCGGTAGGGGTTGTCTTGCACAATTTGGATGGAATCGTCGCCGTAGTGTTTGTAGATTTTGGTAGCCAGACTGGTGCTAACACCGTTGCCCTGCAGGAAGATCATCACTTCTTTGATCGCCCGCT
>JAHEML010000329.1 GCA_024643705.1 Caldilineaceae bacterium
CCCTCCGATGGCACAGCCAGGCGCACCACCGATGCCATGCCCGCAGCGTCCCGCTCGGCCCGTTCCTCTGGGCCGAGGTGGTGGCAAAGACGGTCGTAGCCGGTAGGTTGTTTGTTGCGTCGCTGCTCGTCACGCATTTCGGTCAGCCGCTCGGCGGTGCAATAGCAGCGATAAGCGGAACCTGTATCCAAAAGCATCTGCGCGTGCTGTTGGTAGATTTCTGCCCGCTCGGTCTGAATGTATGGTGCGTGGGGGCCGCCCACATCTGGCCCTTCGTCCCAGTCCAGCCCCAGCCAGCGCAGACCCCGCATCAGGCTCTCCAGGCTTTTGGCGTCGTAGCGTTTCTGATCGGTATCTTCTATGCGCAGAATAAATGTGCCGCCTGTATGCTTGGCCCACAAAAAATCGAAAAGGGCTGTGCGCAGGCCGCCCAAATGGAGTTCACCTGTTGGGCTGGGGGCAAAACGGACTCGGACGGGACGGTTAGTTTTGGAAGCGGACATTGGTTGCTCCGGGTGTGGGAAATAATCGACAATAATCTCCCTAGCCTATCACAGCCGCGGGGTGTCGTCTAATTTTTGCCCCACCAGAGGATTGTGCAAGAATGAAGGTAAAGAGAAGAAGTGAAGGCAAAAGGGGAAGGCAAAAAGGTACGACCCACAACTCTTCGTTGTCACCGTATCCAACCTGCCGCTGCCGATAAATAGAATCGTAGGTGTACCAGTGTGGAGAAATCAATGTCTATCGAACTCAATTTTGGCGTCCCGATCCCCAGCCTGCCAGCCTATGGGCGACACATTTTCATCTGCACCCACGGCAACTGCGCACCCCCAAGCCGAACTGCCCAGCTAATCAAAAGACTACACGAATTAAACGAAGAGCACGACCGGGTTCGCTTCAGCAACGGAGAGCGGCTGGTGGTGACATCAAGCGGCTGTTTGGGTGTCTGCATGGGCGGGCCGGTGCTGGTGGTCTATCCCGATGGCGTCTGGTACGCGGCGGTGGACGAAGCCAAGTTGGAGCGCATCTACACGGAACATCTGCTGGGCGGCCAGCCGGTGGAGGAACTCGTGATGCATCGCCACTTCCCCCCAGGGCAAGAAGCCGCCTATGCCCCACCCCTCCGATCTGCCCAGAGCGTGGACCCGCTCCTTGCTTTGGCCGAGAAGGCCGCAGCAGAAAAGGCGGCCCAGCGCCGCAACCCCAGCCCAGAGCCAATTTCTGACCGGGTGGCCGCGGCTCGCGCCAGGCGAGCAAACCGCGGCTGATACGGTCTGCCTTCTGCCTTCTATTCCGTTACCAACGGATATGAGACTGAACTGGCCCGGTGTGCTGATCCGAACGTTTGGCAATCGGCCAGCTCTGCCATTCGGTCACAAGTTCGATCAACCCTGTCACTGCCGCCTCGAAGATAGCCTCGCCCTTTTCAGCCGTAGCGGTTGTCGGGTCGCCGTGCACCCCCAGGTTCGTCCAACGCCCCCAATAGTCGCTGAAGCGCATGGGATATTTGGAAAGGCTGTCCGAGCTGACGAATGTGCCCTGCACATCGTCGTCGGCCTGGGCCTTGTCCATCTGCACCCGCTCTGGGGCCAGATGCAGATAAAGCGAAGTCTCGAACTCGTCCGCGTGGGCGATCACCTCTGTGTCTTTCACCGCTTTGAAGGCTTGCATAGCCAAGGGGAAATAGCTGAGAGCGCCGCAGATCGAATCGGTTTCCAGGGTGGTGCGCCGGGCAATCAGGTCGATGAGCGGGGTGTTGGAGCCGTGGCCGTTGAGCAGCAGCATGTGGGTGAACCCGTGATAGGCCACGCTTTTCAGGATATTCAAGCCAAAAGCGATAAAGACATCCGGCTCGATGTGGATGGTGCCGGGGAAGTCGATGTGGTGGCGGTTCAGCCCATAGGCGATGGGCGGCAACACCAGGATTTTGTCCGGGGCGCGGCGGCCCGCTTCCAGACAGACCGATTCGGCCAGAAAGACATCCACATCCAAGGGCAGGTGGCGTCCGTGCTGTTCGGTGGAGCCAGTGGGCAGGATGACGACCTTCTGCATGGCGATGGCGTCGTTCATCTCGGCCCAGGTCAGGCGGTTGTAGCGGTACTCGGTGGCGGCGGAAGTCATGGCAGAAACCTTTCGTTGGGGGTGATTTTTAACGCAGAGGCATAAAGGTGCAATGGCGCAAAGGAAAAGCAACATTCTTTGCCTCTCTGCGCCATTTCGTCTCTTGGTTCAATTCTTATCACGCGACCAGCGCGGTGAACAGCGCCTTCACATACCCAATCGAATAGCCCCAACCGATGTCCTTGGTCGCGTTGTCGCCGGGGATGGTAGGGATGTGGTCTGGGTTGATACAACCAGAAAAGCCAACTTTAACCAATTCGCGCAGAATCTTCATCATGTTCAAATCGCCATCGTCCAGCAGGGTCTCTTCGTAGCCGCCGGATGTAGCCAGGCTGCCGCGCACGTTGCGCATGTGCACCATAAATATCTTACCCTTGCGCCCGTAGTTGTTGATCTCATCCATCACCAGGCTGCTGCCGCCAGCCTCGGCCCGTGTGCCAATACAATAGACATAGCCCACGTTGGCGCTGGGGAAGGCATCGATGATGCGATGGAAGCCGATCCCCCCAAAGGGTGTGTCGATGTTGGGCGTATCGGACGGGTGCACGGCCAGCTTGATGTCGTATTCCTCGGCGATGGGGACAAGCCGCTCCATGGCATAGCTGAAGCGATCCCACCATTTTTGCAACTGGGCAGGCGAAGGAATATCCACCGGCTCCCGCACCAGGGTCTCGGCCCGGGCCAGATAGCCTCCCCGATGGGTCGTCTGGGTGCGGCGCATCACCTGATTGAAGACGTCCCCTTGCACCCGCTGCCGGGCAATAGGGATACGCGCTTCGCCGAAGACCTGCAACGCCTTGGCCACGTTCTCCAATTCATCCTCTGCGCCCACTCGGTTTTCCACAAACTCATCGGTCAGATTGGGCAAGGTCACCCGGTTGATGTCCATGCCCAGCCCGCGCAAACGGCGGCGCAGAGCCTTCACGCCGTTCAAATCAGGGTAACCTTGCTCGGCCACACCGGGCATTTCGCTGTCGCCGCCAAAATCGATAGCATCTGCACCCAGAGCCACCCGCTGGCGGACAAATGTGTCGGTCAGTTCGGCATTGTGGGAAAAGATGGAAACGCGTAGCATGGGGGAATATCCTTTCGAGTGAGGTGTCAAATGGAGGTTTGGACGACCGCCGACCAGACGACCGCCGACTTATTGGGGAGAATCGCCCCTGTGGTCTTCGGCCGTCCGTGGTCGGTCGTCAGCCTTCGGCCGTCGGTCGTCTTTACCACGTTCGTTCTTTCAGCAATTCCTGAATTGCTTCCTTTGAAACGGACAATTCGTCAATCCGGCTTTCCAGCCAGCGGGAGAAGTCGGCCTCAATGTGGTCTTCCCAGCGCCGGTCAATCTCGCCAGAAGTGTAGATGCCGTCCTTCAAGCGCTCCTTGCCAAACTGATCCCGCAGGCGGATAAGCTCGGAGGTTTTGACCACTTTTTCGGCCAAATGGGCTGGCACAAAGACAACCCCATCTTTGCGTCCCAGCACAACATCGCCGGGCATCACAGTCACCTGACCGATGCGGGTGGGGCAATTGACACCCGCCAGCATGATGGTGGGCGAGGCGTAGCTGGGGTGAACGTCCCGGAAGAAGCTGACGAAGCCGGGCAGTTCCTCCACCCCGTCGATGTCCCGGATGGCCGCGTCATGCACCACGCCATTGCCCGACTTTGCCAGAATACTCATCGCCAGGTTGTCGCCGATCACCGCGCCCTGGTCGATCTTGCCAAAAACATCCGCCACATAGACATCCCCCGGCACAAGCATGTCGATGGGCCAGGAAATCTGGTCGCCAATTGCCCCTACCCGCGCCCCTTTCTCCTCCATCAGCGTGCGCATATCCGGGCGGCGAGGCATGTACATGGCGGTCAGCGCCCGGCCCACCAGCACCTGGCCCGGATGGGTGCAGATGAAGCCACCCTCGTATTGGTGATGAAAGCCATCCCCACGCAAAATGCCCCAGGCTTCGGTGATGGTCACCAGGCGCATCCGTTCCAGAATGTCGTCAGAGACTTTGGGCCGCCCATCGGCAAAGCGCTCGCCGTCCCATTCCGGTGTGTAGTCGATCAGCTCTTCCGGGCTGAGATTCAGTGGTGCAAACTTTTCCATTTCTACTCCTGTGTTGGTAAAAAAATAAGAACACAGATTCAATCTGCGTCAATCTGCGTCCGAAAATCCTACGCTTCCAACCAGACGGGCGGCGCGGCGTCGACCCCATGTTTTTGAAAAATAGCGTCGATCTCCGCCCGCTCGTCGCTGCTCAGCGTCCACGACAGCCCACCCACGCTGGCTTCCACTTCGGCTGGGGTGCGGAAGCCGATCAGCCCCACGCTAACGGTCGGATTCGACAACACCCACTGGAAAGCCAGATGGGCAACGGTCTTGCCCCGGCGCGCGGCCAACCCCTTCAATTCCTCTACCACCGCTAAATTGGTGTCGAAATTTTCCGGGGCAAAGAGCTTCAGCCCAAACAGGCCGCCCTTGGATCGCCAATCGCTCTCGGCGAAGGTGGTTTGGGGGGTGAATGCGCCGGCCAGCAGCCCGTGGGCCAACGAGCCGTAGGCCATCACGCCGATACCGTTGTCCTGGCAATAGGGGAAGACCTCCCGCTCCATTCGACGGTCAAACAGATGGTACCCATATTGGCCCACATCCACCCGGCGCGCTGCCATAGAGCTTTCCAACTGGGCGCGACTGAAGTTGGAAACGCCCGCAAAGCGCGCCTTGCCCGATTGGACAATCTCTTCCAGCGCGCCCATGGTCTCAGCAAAGGGTGTCTGGAAGTCGGGCCAGTGGACAAGATAGACATCCACATAATCTGTGTTGAGGAATTTCAGGCTGCGCTCGATGGCAGCCAGAGCTTCCGGGCGGCGGCTGTCCCGGCCCCGATCCCGATCTTTATGATGGATGCCAAACTTGGTCACCACCAGCACGTCTTTGCGCCGGTTGCCCAGGGCGCGGGCCAGAATTTCTTCGGATCGCCCCATGCCGTAGCCTTCGGCGGTGTCGAAGCAGTTGATGCCCAGGTCAATTGCCCGGTTGACAGCCGCGATCACTTCCCCCTCGTCGAAATGGCCGTAGCTGCCGCCGATCTCCCAGCAGCCAAAGCCGATGGCCGAAACCTGCATTCCCGTGCGGCCAAAGGGTCGGTATTCCATGGCA
>JAHEML010000330.1 GCA_024643705.1 Caldilineaceae bacterium
ATTATCTGCCCGATGGCTGGTACAACGATGTCTGGAAAAAGCTGATCGATCTGGGCGACTTTATCAGCGCCACCGGCCCGCTCGCGGTCACCAAGACGGGTGAACTGAGCATTGAAGTCCACGCCATCCAGTTTCTGAGCAAAACGCTCAAGCCCATGCCCGATAAATGGCACGGGGTGCGCGACCCGGAAGTGCGTTACCGCCGCCGCTATGTCGACTTGATCGCCAATGAAGAAGTGCGTGATCTCTTTCGGGTGCGCGCCGCCATCACCCGCGCCCTGCGGGACTATCTGGACAACGCGGGCTTTTTGGAAGTGGAGACGCCCATCCTCCAGCCCATTTATGGTGGCGCGGCGGCCCAACCTTTTATTACCCACCACAACCAGCTTCACCAAGACCTTTACCTGCGCATCAGCTTCGAACTCTATCTCAAGCGGCTGATTGTGGGAGGCTTCCCCGCGGTCTACGAGATCGGGCGGGATTTTCGCAACGAAGGTGTCAGCTTCAAGCACAACCCAGAATTCACCCAACTGGAATTCTATGAAGCCTACGCCGACTATGCCGACGTAATGGACCGCACAGAGCAGATGGTGGCCTACGTCGCCCAGCAAGTGACGGGCAGCACCACAGTCGTCTGGCAAGGGAAAACCATCGACTTCACGCCACCCTGGCCCCGCATTCCCTTGCGCCAGGCCATTTTGAACGAATCGGACATCGATTACACCGAGTTCCCCGACGACGAGAGCCTCTACAACGAGATGCGGCGGCTGGGTATCGATGCCAAACCCGGCACGCCCTGGGGCAAGTTGGTGGATGTTCTTCTCTCCAAATTTGTCGAGCCGAAGCTCATCCAGCCAACATTTCTGACCGACTACCCCCGCGATGTCAGCCCGCTAGCTAAATCCGTGCCGGGCAATGCGCTGCAAGTGGAGCGTTTCGAGGGCTTTGCCGCGGGGATGGAACTATGCAATGCTTTTTCCGAACTCAACGATCCCCAAGACCAGTTGCAGCGCTTTATCGACGAGAACTACCGTGCCGTGCATGGCGACGAGGAGGCCCACCCAGTCGATGTGGACTATGTCGAAGCCCTAAGCTATGGAATGCCACCCACCGGCGGTTTTGGCATGGGGATCGACCGGCTTGTCATGCTCCTCACCAACAGCGATACCATTCGCGAGGTGCTTCTCTTCCCTCATCTGCGGTCAGTGAAGGAAGAGACAACCGAAGAAGAGACAGCCGAAGAATGAATATCCGGAGAATAAGCAACCGGAGAATAAACAGACAGAGCAGACACAGACGAAACGACGAAGTGACAACCGCATAGAGGAACCTTCGGGGCAGGGTGAGGGGGCAAACCCCAATTCCCGATCGACGGTAAGCCAGCAAGCCTGGCAAGCCCGTGAGCCGCAAGGCAGGAGCTCGGTGCAAATCCGACGCCGACGGTATAGTCCGGATGAGAGAAGGTGTGATCCAGTGTCACGGTTCAACGCGCCATCAGCGCGGTTGGCTTGACACAGGCTGGATTGGCACGCCACACCCCGATGAAGAGCAACTTCATCGGTTTTTTTGTGGCAGTCCAGACGCTGGGATCAACGCAGGCGTGCCGCGCACCCTGCGAGATTTGCCATTGCCTTGCTCCGAAACAGTCTCCTGTTTCGGATTTTTTAATTGGCCGTCGACTGTGATTGATGTAAATTATCGGGAAACAGATTGACATCGATGAACGCAGATTACCCAGAGGAAACCACACGGGCCAGCCGCAGCAACAAAAGTAGCCGCGGCGACCAATTTAGCCGCCATTATCCAGGCCAACCTGTGAAGGCGCGTCTGGTAACCCTGGTCGACAACCCGTTGATCACCTTCCCCATCGTCGTCGCTACAATTCTGCTCCTGTGGGAAGGGCTTGTGCGTTGGCAGCAATACCCCAACTTTATCCTGCCTGGCCCTGCTACAGTGGCACGCAAGACGCTTGCCCTGGCGATGGATGGAACACTGTGGAGGCACGCCCAAGTCACCTTGATCGAAATCCTTCTGGGTTTGGGATTGGGCGTGGGGCTGGCGCTGCTATTGGGCTATGTGTTAGGTAAGAGCCGCCTTCTCGAGCGCGTGATCGCACCCTACATTGTCGCCAGCCAAACCATCCCAGTAGTAGCAATCGCCCCACTCCTTGTCATCTGGTTTGGCAACGGTCTTCTCAGCAAGGTGCTGATCACCGGAATCATCGTCTTTTTCCCCACCCTCATCAGCACAATCGTTGGCATTCGCGGGGTAGACGCCGACCTCCACGATCTTATGCGTTCTCTGCGTGCCAGCCCCAGCCAACTCTTTTTCAAGCTCGAACTGCCCGCCGCCTTGCCTGTCATATTCGGTGGCCTCAAGTTGAGTGTCATCTTGGCTGTTGTCGGGGCCGTGGTGGGGGAATTTGTCGGAGCCAATGTGGGGCTGGGCTTTCTCATCAATCTGGGGCGGGGCATTCTGGATACGCCGATGATGTTCGCAGCGGTTCTCACGCTTGTGGTCTTGGCCCAATCCTTCTACGCTGTGGTTTCGATTGTAGAACGCTATTGTATGCGCTGGCAGAAATAGGCCCGCCGTGGGAAACGTGGGGATCGCCATCCCTACAGATAACCTCCACCATTCACATTTCAAAAGGAATCGTATGCGTCGTTTATCATTTTTCCTGGTTCTTATCCTTCTGTTCACTGGTTGTACGCCCGTTGCCCCTGGCATTGGCCCCACAGCCCAAACACCTACCCAGCCCAGCCTGCGCGCCATAAAACTGGGTGTTGGCTTTGTCCCCAACGTTCAGTTTGCCCCCTTTTATATCGGCATCGAGAAAGGCTTCTTCGCCGAAGAGGGCATCGATCTGAGCCTGGATTATGGCTTCGAGAATGATTACCTGAAATTGGTGGGGACCGACGCAATGCAATTCATGATCGGCAGCAGCGATCAGCTTGTGCTGGGCAGGGCACAGGGCCTCCCCGTCGTCTATATCATGAACTGGTATACCCAATACCCGGTGACAATCTTTGCCAAAACCGAAGCGGGCATCGTAGAACCAACAGACCTGGCGGGCAAACGTGTCGGGGTTCCCGGCCCCTTTGGAGCAACCTACCTCGCCCTGCGCGCTCTGCTCGACATCGCTGGGCTGACCGAAAGCGATATCCAGATGGAGAGCATCGGCTTTACCCAAGCTGCGGCGGTAAGCCAGGGGTTGGTTGATGCCGCAGCCGACTATGCGGTTAATGGCCCAGTCGTCTTGGCGGTGGAGGGAATCGAGACCACCCAGATCAGCCTGGACAAGTACATCCGCATCCCGGCCAACGGCTTGGTGACAAACGAAAGGACAATCACCAACGAGCCAGAATTGGTACGTTCTCTGATCCGCGCAACTCTGAAAGCCATTGCCTACACCCTGGAGAACCCTGACGAAGCTTTCGTGATTGCGCTCAAATTCGTGCCAGAGGCTGGCGGCGATAATCGAGCAGCCAACCGGGCTGTCTTTGATGCATCCCTGCCGTATTGGACGCCCCAACCCAACCAGAAACCGGGCGAAACCAATGGGGCAGACTGGCAGGCAGCAGCGGAACTGCTGGCCCGTATCGGGCTGGTGGACAAAATTGTCGAGAGCGATAAACTGTACACAAACGCCTTCCTCTCAGGGGAATAGCCACCCGTGGACGCACAGACAGACCTTTTGCGAGTCGAGAATGTCAGCCACGCCTTTGTGCTGGGGCCAAGCGCCATTCCAGCCCTAGCCCCCGTCGGCTTCACCCTGGCCGAGGGAGAATTTGTCTGCATTGTGGGCACAAGCGGCAGCGGAAAAAGCACCCTCTTGCGCATCATTGGTGGGCTGCTACAGCCCACCACGGGCCAGGTTTGGCTGGGCAAGGAACAAATCACGGAGCCACATCCAGAGATCGGATTTGTATTCCAAAAAACCAACCTCATGCCCTGGCGCACCGCACGGGATAATGTGCTGCTCCCGCTGGAACTCCTTGGCCCCATCGGCCCGCAAGAACGCAAGCGTGCGGCAGCGCTGCTGGACCTTGTTGGATTATCCGGTTTTGCCAACAATTACCCAGCCCAACTCTCTGGTGGCATGGCACAACGGCTGACACTGGCCCGCGCATTAGTGCGCCACCCCCGGCTGCTCTTGCTGGATGAACCCTTTGGCGCGTTGGATGCCCTCACTCGTGAACGGCTGAACCTGGAATTGGTGCGCATTCAGACAGCCCAACAACAAACCGTTGTCATGGTAACCCACAGCATCAACGAAGCTGTCTTTCTGGCAGATCGGGTGTTGGTGCTGGGCGAGCAGCCAGGCCGCATTTTGGCCCAGATTCCGGTGGAATTGCCCCGTCCGCGCAGTCTGGCGGTGATGGGAAGCGAGGGGTTTGGAGCTATCGCCACGGAGATTCGACGCCATATTGGGCTAGTAGCAGAATAAAAGAGTCGTGAAACGCAAAACGTGAGATCATCGGATGATCTCACGTTTTGCGTTTCACGACGTTACAATTTCACGACGTTACAATTTCATAACGTTACAAAGGTCTCAGATTATCCTACAGGCAATGCATGTTATTGCCCCAGCCCCGACGGCAATTTCGAGAGCAGATTGTCTGGCCGTTCGATGTTGGTTGCCAACACCTGCTCTTGTACCCATGCACTAAAAGCCTGGGATTTCTCTTGGGCGATGGTGTTCTCGTCTTTGGGACGGTTTTCATCCCGTTCGAGTACTTCGATGATGTGATAACCGAACTGGGTTTTAATGGGTTCACTGATTTCGCCGATGGGCAGGGTAAAGACCGCCTCGTCGAATTCGGGGACATATGCGCCCCGGGCTGCCCAGCCCAAATCGCCCCCATTGGCCCCGCTGCCTGTGTCAGCGCTGTATTGGGCCGCCAGCACGGCAAAGTCTTCGCCGTCCAGAATCCGCTGACGAAGCTCTGTCGCCAGGGCCAATGCCTCGGCGTCAGTCATAATCCCGTCATCCACCGGGGCAGCAGTATCCGTGATCACAGCAGTATCCGTGATCGCAGCGGTATCAGTAATCGCACTGGTATCAGTAATCGCACCCGTGTCGCTCAGGGTCTCGCTGGTTGCAACTTCGGGTGCGGCAACATCGGTTGTGCCGGTCAATTCATCTGTACCCGTGATAGATGAAGTCTCGTCAACCACAGGTGGGTCGATTCTGATCAGAATGTGGCGGGCGTGGGCCTGTTCTTCAGTAAGCGACACCTTCTCGTCACCGATGGTTTCCACCATT
>JAHEML010000331.1 GCA_024643705.1 Caldilineaceae bacterium
GATGGCAAACTGAGCGATCATCAGAATCTCGGCCACGGCCAGCCCGCCATACCAATTGCCATCCAGCGGGCGGGAACGCACACGAAAATATATCGCCCATACACCAAGCGCAATCATAAATAGTGTGGCGCTTTGGGCCAGGCCAGCGTGAATAATCGTCAGTGACACGGAAAAACTCCTGGAAAGGAGAGGATGATAGATTGTTTTGGAAACGTGCTGCGTGAAACGTGACAACGGACGGCGCTCTCACATTTTACGTTTTACGTCTCGTTGTTACGCCCCGGCATGAACGCTCAAATACTGCTTCAGCACCTGTGTCACAACGCCGCCTATTTCGTAGCTGTGCCAGCCTGGGCTGGCGGCCAGGGAATAAATCGTGCCGCCGATGACGTAAGCATCTTGCTGCATGGCCTGATCATACCAGACCAATTGCTCTACGTAGGCTCCCGGCCCCCACAAACCATACCCATTCTCGGCCCAGTATTGTTGAAAATCGATCCAGCCACGGGCGTTTGCAGGGCCAGGGCGATCTGTCACCAGCCCGTCTACACCCATTTCAGTCATCACCAGGGGGATGTCCAGCCCAGCGGGCCGTAAAATCTGGTTGTAGACCTGACGGTAGCGCAGGGTAAGCCAGCCTGTGTCGCCCGGTGTGATGCCGGGATAGCGTCCTGCCCCGTCCCTAGTGCTCAAATGGTAGATGGTCGGCGCTGAATATTCGTGCAGCCCCAGCCAACCATCGTATTGCTTGGCCGCTTGCAGTGCGGGCAGAAAGCGCTCCCACATCTCCAAGGGGGGCTGGCCTGTGCCAAAGTTGCCGATCACGCTGCGGATGCCCCGTTCGGCCAGCAGCCGGGTGCGTTCTGCTTCAAAATCGGCCAGCTTTGCCATTTCGTCGCCGTTGCCAGGGACAGGCTCATTGTAGGCTTCCCAACCGTCGTAGGTGTCCCGCCGCCGCCCATCGTCTGCGTAGACCATCACAGCGTTGACGAAATCTCTGGCTGCGCCTATTGGGTCGATGGACTCCAAGTGCAATTGGGGCAGATCGATGCGCCCGATGAGCTTGGTGCGGGGCGATGTATCTTTGATCTGCTTGGCAAA
The DNA here is from genome assembly GCA_024643705.1 of Caldilineaceae bacterium. Lineage (GTDB taxonomy): Bacteria > Chloroflexota > Anaerolineae > Caldilineales > Caldilineaceae > JACQGT01. The sequence goes on from JAHEML010000331.1 coordinate 1,102, forward strand.
ATTGAAATCCAGTTCCAGAGTTTTGACAACTGCCACACCCCCAGTCGCCAGCAGATCGAACAACTGGGGATCGTTGCGTGAGACAAACAATCCTAATTTGCTCGGCGGCCCAGGCGGGAAAGGTGTTGCCATGGGCGTGGCCGTGGGCGGGACCGCTGTGGCTTCTGCCACTTTGGGTGGCGTGGGCGTTAGGGTTGGCTCGGGTGTTGGCAGGGCACTTTGCGAGCGAATCAACGGCAAATGTTGGCGATACGATTCTGACCCAGGCGTGCTTATGAGCGAAACGGTTGGCTCGCCCGGCGGCAAAGCAGTTTTGGTGGGCGTGGTGGTTGACGTCGCCTCGTCGCCTCCACAGCCTGTGGCCAATAGGCCCACGCCGGCAGCCACCCCCGCCAGAAAGCGTCGACGACTCCATTCAGGAGCTTGGCCAGGATTGCCTGGCTCTCTTTTTTCGATTGCCTGCTCTCGTTCAGCGCTTTTTTTTGCCGCCGACGGGTCCGGCACAGCCTTCGCCGATAGGGGTTTCTGGCTCTGGTTTAGCATAGGCATACTATATCACCGACTAGAAAGGGACTCAAATCAAACCACCTGCTTCGGAACGAGAAGAAGACAAATGGGGTTCCCTGAATTTCTGCCACAAAATACGGATGTGGCAACGACCGCGGTAATTTCCCAGTTGCACAAAGGGGAATTGGCGGGTATAATCGGCAGGCACTATGTTTTTTATATCGCCTTTTTGCTTCCCCATTGTGGGCGGCAATCCAACCGGGAGAGAGAACACATGCAGAAGTATACTGTGAGCATCGAATACTGTGTACAATGAAACTACACGCCCCGTGCCGTCCGTGCGACGGCCGACATGCTCGAAAATTTTACGCCGGTCATCGAGAGCTTCAAACTGATCCCGTCCAGTGGGGGGAAGTTCGAGGTTTTGGCGGGTGAAACAGTGATTTATAGCAAGAAGGCAGAAGGTCGCCACGCCGAAGAAGGTGAAGTGGCGCGTCTGTTTGGCGAGGTTTTGGGCATCGAACCGATGCCGAGGAAGTAAGCGAGGCTGTGGTTGGGGATTGGGGCGTGTGCTTCTCTGCGCGCTCCAATCCCCAGTCTCCAAATCTCTACAAGTTTACCCCCATCTCAGCCAATTTGCCTGCCATCATCATCCCCAGGGTTTGCAGACCATTGGCCGGGCGCACCAAAACCTCAAACTCCACAATCTGCCCATTGCCGTTTTGTCCATTGTCGTTCCAGCGGATCAGGTCGATCCCTTTCACCGACAGTTCGCCTACCTGGGCGCTAAATTCCAGCGCCCAGTCGTTGCCATCCACCCATTCCCGGCGGTAGGCAAAGTCGCTGAAGACTGCTGTAGCTGCACGCAAAATAGCCCCGGCGGTGGCTGCGCCTTCTTTAGCCTTCCAGACAAAGGGTGAATGAAAACGCACGTCTGGCGAGAGGAGCGCTTCCAGCGCTGGATAATCCTTTTCAAAGACGACCCGATGCCATTCGGCCAGCCGTTCGCTCTGGTTCTTCACAGCATTCTCCTTGATTGATAAACCGTCGCCGTTCTTCATCTCCGCGGCCCCGGCCAGGGCAGCAGGGTATACCCCTGTTCTGCCAACCATTCCGGCTCTGGGCCACCCCACCCAAAACGGGCGAAATCAACGCGCCTGTTTTGGCCAAACTCGATCTCTTCTGCTTCCAGCAGCTTTTGTTGCCGACCACTGCTCACCGGATCGCCGCGTGGGCTGATACCCCCCTGGCTGTTGATGACTCGCTGCCAGGGTACATCTGCGTGGTCGGGTGAGTTGTTGGGTGAGTTGTCGGGCAAGCCGGCCAACGCGTAGCCCACCATGCGCGGTGTGGGCGCGTTGACAATCCATGCGATCTGGCCGTAGCTGGCAACCCGGCCCGGTGGAATCTGGCGCACAACGGCCAAAATGTGGTCGTAGATGGAGGGGGGCGTTTTAGTTATGTGGGTTTCAGTCATGATAGTTGCCACCGATCCCCTGTGGCCCCCACGCCCACGCCCCGTTCGGTCACCCATGCCCGTTCCATGCTGTCATCCCACAGGGGGTTGGTGTGGTTCAGGTGGATCAAACGCACGTCGCAATCCGCGCCCGCAGCCCGTTCGGTGGTGTCGGTTGCCAGGGGGTGGGGGATTTCAGATATGTCCCGCCCCGGAATCTCAGCCTGGCTGAAGAATGCGCCGTCCAGCAGGGCCACATCCACATCCGCCAGCATGTCGGGCAGAGAGTGATCCCAGCGATCCCAATCGTCGATGTCCGGGCAGAAGAAGAGTGAGCGAGCCGGGCCATCCACCCGAAAGGCCATGGTGTCGCTCCATTCGTCCCGGTGGGGTACGGCGATGGGGGTAACTGTCAGGCTGGGGGAAAGGGCAATCGGGCGATTGGGCGGGCTGAGACGAAGGGCGATATTGCCGAATTTTGCCAATTGCTGCCAGGGTTGGTTGCGCATGAGAAAGGCGCACATACGGGGCGTGGCATACACAGGCAGCCGCTGGGTGTTCCACGCCTCGCGGCCCAGGTGGATCAGGCCGGTGTAGTGGCCCATGTGAGCGTGGGTGAGCAGTATGCCCGCCAGTTTGCACTCCGGCGCGGCCTGTTGGAGCAGGACCAATTGTTCGCGGAAATCCGGGGTGGCATCGATCATCCACGTGCTGCCGATGGCGTGATCGATGATTCCCAGACAGACTACATATTGGCGACGTGTGGGGTCGGCTTGTGCCGCGCGACAACGATCACAGCCGCAACCGGCCTGGGGGAGTCCTGCATCTTGGGCGGCGCCGAGCACTATTGCTTCGATCATAAGCCGATTATCTACCAGAGTGGGAGGAATATCAAACCGGGGGAAGGGCTGTATTTTTGGGCAATGGTGGGATTGATTCTATTTTGCTTTTTGTGATGGAAGCGCTATAGTTTTCCCCATGCCGTCACTCGAATTTTTCCTCACTTCCTGGTCTGTGCGTCCTGTTTCCGCCATTTTGATGGTGGCGATAGCCCTGCTCTATGTGCGGGGCTGGCTGGGGCTGCGTTTGTGGCAACCCAATCGGTCCGTGGCAACGGCCCGATTGCTCTGTTTTTCTCTGGCCTGGTTGTTGTTGGTGATTGCCCTCTTTTCGCCCCTGTTTGCCCTGCGTGCAGACCTTTTGCTGGCCCGCACGATCCAACAAGTTTTGCTGGGGTTGCTGGCCGCACCTCTCTTCTGGCAGGCCGCGCCGGCACAGACTATCCGCTGGGGTCTGCCCCCAGGCCCGCGCCGATGGTTGACCCGTCACCTGCGCCCGGAACATCCGGTGGGTCGGTTTGTGCGCACGGTTACCCGGCCCGCGGTGGCCTGGCTGACAATTATTGCGTCCTTTCTAATCTGGGCCGATCCTGCTTTTGTGCACTGGAGTGTGGCGGGGGAAACGGTCTATTCGCTTTCTCTCTGGCTCTTTTTTTGTGTCTATCTGCTTTTTTGGATGCACATTGTCAAGAGCGGTCCTCGGCTGCACCGTGCCATCCATCCTGGCATTGGATTTCTCTATGTTCTCATCGGCGGCGAAGTGCCCAACATGGTCACCGGTGTGACGATGGCCTTTCGCGAGACGGTGGCCTACCCAATCTATGCAGGGGGATCGTCGATAGTCAACCTGTCGCCGTTGATCGACCAGACCTTGAGCGGTTGCTTGATCTGGGTGCTGGGCAGTGTGATCTATGTTTCGATTGCATTGGGCATCTTGGGGCGGGTCTTTCGCAACGAGGATGCGCCGCTGCCTCTGCCCATGAACTGGCACGCCACCAAACGCACCATTGCGCCGGGGCTGGAGCATCGGGTCTCTCCACACGATTTATAGGTTACGGGGGCTTATCGGTTACGGGGTCTCGGCAATCTGTACGGAATCGGCTAGGAATTCGTCTTTTCGCATAACCTTCTTACAACACTCAACAACTCCAATACATCTATACATCTATGCGTCGTCTTTTATTTCTCTTTCTCGGTCTGGCACTTGTTCTGTGGGGGCGATCTCTGCTCGCCGGTGACAGCGCCGCGCCCGAAGTGATTTTGCGGGATGGCTTGTTGGTCACCCTGATCGGCACGGCCATTTTTGCGATCAATGGTGTCGCACCAATCCGCGCCAATCCCAGGCGGTATGATGCGGGC
>JAHEML010000332.1 GCA_024643705.1 Caldilineaceae bacterium
TCTCCCTGAGGGGGTGGGTGGCATTATACTGGGAATTGTAGCCCAGGCCGAATGGATCGGCAAGCAGGCTGGGAATAACCACGAAGATGGATAGCCGAATGACAATCAGCCCAGCGACTGGGAACATTCCCCGCATGTCTGCCGTCATATTTGGCGCAGCAACCGGTTGCGCTCATCTTGAATGCATCCAAGCGGTTGCCAAATTTCTTCCATACAAAGGAGTATGACGTGTCTACATTTTCTCCAATACGACGTATGATTATTGTGCTGGCCGTTTTTTTGCTCACCGGCTGCGCGACATTGCCGCCCCCGCCCATTGCCTCCACCAGTGGTAATGGCGGGCTAGCCAGGGGCACTTCAATCGATCCCGACGCGTTGCTGGGCGTGGAGTGGCTGTTGGCAGAAATACGCCCGACTGGTGGCGAAATTTTGAAATCGAATGATCCATCGAAGTATTCGCTTGAATTTGCCACAGATGGCGGCTTTTCTGGTCAATTGGATTGCAACCGGCTGAGAGGGAGCTACACCCTGGACAGCGGCCAGATCGTCTTTGGGCCGATCGCTTCGACCATGGCCTTCTGCCCCGAAGATGACCTGTTCGCACCTTACATGGCTGCGCTCAACAGCGTGCGCACGTGGGAAGTTGCTGGCGAGAACCTGGTTGTGACCTATGATGGCGGCGAGTTGGTCTTCGCCCCGGCTGGGCACGAAGGTATGGCAGCATCGGTTGTGGCCGAACCGGGTATCGTGGGTATGGAATGGCAGTTGCAGACCATTCAGATGATGAACGACGAAACTTTTGCGCCTGGGGAAACCGATCTCTATTCGCTCATGTTGGATGATGACGGTACAGCCAGCGGTGAAGCTGACTGCAATCGTTTCGGTGGCACATATACCCTGGACGGCGCACAACTGACATTCGGTCCTATGAATGCAACCCGTGCCATGTGTGCCGAGACATCCCTCTCGGATCGCTATCTGGCAAATCTGGCCGATGTTCACTCGTTTGTGTTGAGCGAGGGGCATCTCTTTCTCTCCTTTGGCCCAGACGCAGGCATTCTGGAGTTTGCTCCTGCGCCCATGCTGCTGAACGTGGACGGCGTCACCGCGGCGGCTCTGATGAATGGCACTTACGTCGGTGTGTACGACGAAGCCATTGCCCTGATCGATGGCCGTTTTGAGGGCAAACCATTTGTAGCCGATGGCGCATCCCGCCCCACTGTGACTCTGCGACCGGAGATGACAGCATTGGGTGATCTGAACGGCGACGGCAATGATGATGGTGTGGCTATCCTGGCGGAAAATTCCGGCGGCAGCGGCACCTTTATCTACCTGGCCGCGTTGGTGGACGAGGATGGCGCCGCAGTCAATGTTGCGACGATACTGCTGGGTGACCGTGTGCGGGTGGAATCTGTGGTCATCGAAGATGGCACAATTGTGTTGGTAGCTGGCACGTTTGCCGACAACGACCCGCTCTGCTGCCCAAGCCAGCGCACCCGCTTCACCTTTGCGCTGGATGGCACGGAACTGGTGGAGCTTTCGGCAGAAAGCTTGTAGATTGTGTGGCCTATTTGTCGATAAGGCTGGTATGCATCTTGGTCCATGCCCGCCTTTGACTGGAATGAAAGGAGCTGGCTATGGGGTGGATAGAGTTCGGGCTGGTGGCTGCATTGGCGGTTGTGGGCCTCTTTTCCCTGGCCCTGGGTAGTGTTCATTTCTTCTTCCCCAAACTCCTGGACTTCGAGCACGCCATCCCCAAAGATGGCCCGCCCATCCGCCCCTTCCGGCTTGGCCCCATCCGGGTGGCGACGAAGCGCAGCGACGTACACGGCATCGGCTGGGTGATGAACCACGCGGCCAGCTATGTGCTGGTGAGCATCGGGCTTTTCGATCTGGCGGCCTATTGGTGGCTGGGTACAACGGCTGGGCGTCTGCTGACGGTGTGGATTGGGGTCTGGTGGCTGATCCGGGCAGGGAGCCAGTTCTATTTGGGTAAACGCCGGGCAGATTGGTGGATCGCGGCAGGTTTTGCCTGGTTGGGGATTGTGCAGGGGGGTGCGGGGATGATGGGATGACAGCGGGCAGACCGCCGTCATCCCATCACCCCAATATCATTTTTCTAGTGCCATTCGGCCAAGCCGTCGATGGTGGCGGCCACTTCAGCCGCCACCTCGGCGGGAACACGAGGATTGAAGGGCGCACCCTCGCCACCGTCGATGTCGGCAAAGCCGCTCAGGTGCATGGCTTCCACCACTGCCGAGTAGTTGTAGACCCGGTTGTTGCGGAAGCGGATATCTTCCAGCCCGCTGATGGCCTGCTCCACCCGGGAAGATTCGCCGAAGTCACCGGCGCGCTGGGCGTTGTTGATGGCGTCGGATGCTTTCGCATAGGCGACGGCGATGCCTGACGTGTGGCCTTTTGTGCCCAACTTTGCCGCTTCGGTGCTGCGGTCGCCAATGCCCCAGATGATCAGCCCATTGTCGCCCACGCCGCTGAGCAGGGGGTTCACATCCTCGATCCCTGTGCCCACCTTCACGCCAATCCACTCCTGGGAATCCCGGAAGAGCTTGACGACGGATTCCATCTCTCTCGACTGTTTGAAATAGTAGATGAAACGCGCGCCGAAGCGATCGCCCATTTCTTCGCCCAGAGCCATGTATTCGCCATAAATTCCCGCTGGGTCATAGACGCCGCTCAGGGGCATGATCAGGTAGCAATCGGGCGGGCGCTGGATTGTGGCCAGCTCTGCGATCAGGCTTTTGGCGTCGGCCAGGGGATTGGGCACGATCCCGGCCATGTAGACACCGTCGCTGCCCATGGCCTGGGTCGTGGCATCCACCAGTTTCACCTGTTCGGCCACTGTCATGTGATGCACGGGGCTGGTTCCGGCAATCGAGACAACCCGGGGCCGGTTGTCGTCCTGGCTGTTGGACGCCATCAGGTAGCGCACGTTCTTGGCGTGGGCTGCGTAGTCGATCTGCCCATTGCGGTAGGGGACAATAGGGATGGCTGTCACGCCTTCCAGCGCGGCCAGCACAGCTTCGGTGCTCAGTTGGGGACGGATGGCAAGTGTCATTGGGTTTCCTCCGATTGGGTAAAAAGGCTCGGTTTAGCTCCTGCATTACATTCCATATTCTACCACGCCCACACGGTTTTTCTCGACCCACTCCCAGTTGATCTGCACACCCAGCCCCGGCCCTTGGGGGATAGGCACGTGACCGTTGGCATCCACCGCGGTGAGATCGTCCCGATAGTCCAGAAAGAGATTCGGCTCGTGGCTGGCGGGCGCTTTGGGATGGAGCAGCCCCATTTCGTAGTAGTTGGTGTTGCGGATAGCGGCCATACACTGGCGCTGGGCCGGGCCGGGGCCATGAAATTCGATGTCCACCCCCAACCCTTCGCAGGCATGGGCAATCTTCATCACCCCGGTGATCCCGTCGTAGCCCACGTCCCCCCGCACAAAATCAGTCGCGCCGTTCACCACAAAATCTATGTGGGGTTCCAACGAGCGGATGTGTTCGGTTTGCAGTAGCGGCGTTTTGATCAGTTCCTTGAGCTTGCGGTGGGCAAACTGGGAGGTACCCCCATCCCGGAAGGCATCCTCGTACCAGAAGAAGCGCTCCTCGTCGCAGGCCCAGCCCACCTTGAGCGCGTCGCCGAAGGTGTGATACTCGCAGGCCGGGTCCAGCATCAGGTCCATTTTGCCGCCCACCCGCTGACCCACCGCATGGACGTTGGCGATCTCCTGGCGAATGGGCGCGCGGCCCCAGCCATGGATTTTGAAGGCGGGGTAGCCCAACTCCAGGCATTGCTCGGCAAAATCGGCGAAGGCTTCGGGTGTAGAGAGTCCGCCGGGCTGATGGTCGCCGTGATAGGTGCTGGCGTAGCAGGGCACGCTCTCTTTGTAGCCACCCAGCAGCTTGTAGATGGGCGTGTTGTAGAGCTTGCCCGCAATGTCCCACAGAGCGATGTCTACCGGGGCCAGACCGATGCGCGCCACCTGGCGCAGGGCGCGATTGACATCTGTGTAGATGCGCTCCCGTTCCAGCGCGCTTTTGCCGATCAGATAAGGGGCAAAGCGGGCCAGAGATGCGTAGTCCAGCGCGCTACCGCCAGCATATTCGCCCACAATGCCCGCATCGGTAAATACCTTGAGAATGTAGCCGCCCATGGGCGCGTTGCCACCCGGTTCGTAAACAAGATTGAAGCCATTGTAGTCGTAGCCCATATCGGGCAAGCTGGATTTCCACTGATGTACTTCGAATTTGGTGATTTTGGGATCGGACATGGGGTTTCTCCTGTGGGGAAAGTTGGCTGGGTCTGCAACAGTAGCATCAGTATAACAGGAAGAAAAAGCTGGGGCGAACGTCAAAAAATGCCCAATTGGTCACGATCAGCAATGCAAATAGGACGCTGAGGAACCCAGGGTGACGCTGACTTTATCCGCCGTCATTCGTTCAATCCGCGTCATCCGCGTTCTATTTTCAGGTCAAGCCAACTGCTTTTGCCCATTGGGTGTGTCGATGAGGGCAAAGAGCGCTGGTTCCCGGCCAACCTCTACAGGCATATGCAGCCCCAACGCATCCAACATGGATCGAATCGGCATTGGCTCTGGGTGTTGGGCGCGCAAGGAAACCAGGGTGCAACCACTGGGCGACGTGGTGGCCGGGTGGGGTGTGCTTGCGCCCCATTCGATCAGAAAGGGAACCAGCCCATCGCCAGCAGGGGGCCACCCGACCAGGCGGGTCGAACGCCACTCGATCTTCACCCCGTCTGGCCGCAGACGGCTGCCATCCATCACATCCCCAGCATTGTAGCCCTGGGCCAACGCTTGTGCCTGGGTGGCGTCCAGATCGCTTGTTGCTGCGGCCCAGGTGACCAACCGGGTTTCGCCGGGGCGCTGGTCGATGCCAAAGTTGCGGCCCAGGCGCGGCTCCGGCTGGGACGGGTCTGGGGCAATGATTTCCAAATAGGTGTGGGGGCCAAGGGCCAGCAGCGCGTTGTGGGTTCCGTTGGGGTGTTGGCCGCCGATGGCCGGCCGCACGCCCCAGTCGGCAGCGATGCGCTCGACCGCGGCGGCTAAATCGGGCACAGCATAGACCAGATGGTCGGTATGGATGGTGAAGGATGCCATGAGTTTCTCCTGGATCGGCGAAAAATTGCTTGGATTGAGCTATGGCTGATTATCCGGGAAGCAAGTAGAAATGGCAAGCTAGGGTAGCTTTCGACTTTGTGTGATTATTATTCTGAAAAACC
>JAHEML010000333.1 GCA_024643705.1 Caldilineaceae bacterium
CGGCTGTCTCGTTCGTGATTGCCGTCGATGACAAAACCTTCGTAATGCCCAGCCACGTTGCCATCGGGTAATTTGTCCAGGCTGAGTTTGCAGTCGTGGTTAAAACGACCGTGGGGGCCTGTGCTGGGTGTACCGACGATGCTGGCATTACAGGCCTTTGTCGGCAGTTCCACACCGTTTTTGAATAGGATCACACGGTAGCTGCCCTGAGCCTGGCCACCATCTATGCCACTGTGCATAAAGAAGAGCGTCAATCGGAGTTCACCACCGCCATTGCTCGTAAAAGCGGGTCCACCCGTCACGCGGAATTTACAGCCATCGCCACCGATGCCAGCACAGGGATCAGCCGATGGCGGAGGTGCGGCGGGTACAGGCGTATTGGTCGGCGCAACCGGTGCTGGCACAGCCGTGGGTGGCGCTGCGGGAATATCCCCAGCTATGGCAACCAGTTGGGCATTTTCGATTGTCGCCAACTGGGCGAACATCCAACCGACCTCCCCATTGACACAGCAGAACTGGAACCAATCACCCGCGGGGTTCTTGCCGGTCACGTCAAACTGCATTCCCTGATTCACCGAGCCGATAACCGCATAATTTGTGCCTGGCCCGCTACGTACATTCGCCGCCTGGTTGGTGATAGTCATCCGGGCGATGGGAGCAGGGGTGTCGGTAGGCACCGCCGTTGGCTCGGCAGGCACAGGCGTGGGGGGGATGGGGGTGTCGGCAACGGGAGCCGGGACAGGTGTGTCCGTGGCAACAACCACGGTTGGCGTCCACGTGGGGAGGATTGCGCGTGCTTCGCTGGTTGGTGTTGGTGTGGGGTCCGAGCCTGATAACAGACTACAGCCGCCCAGGATGAGCGCCCCAGCCAATAAAAGGACAAACGGCACGACTCTTCGTGTCACTCTGTTCACCGTACTTTCCTCCCCAACTTGTTCAATGATGTCATTCGGTCCAGTTTACCTGTCCTGTGTCCTTTGATGCAACTTATCTTGTTTATGACTTTGACAGTCGTCGCGGCGTCGCCTATAGTGAAGCGATGATTAACGACCGACGACTACTGACTGATGACTGACGACCGACCACGAGGAATCAATGCCCCAATCCAAACTCATCACTGCCACAGCCGCCGCAGCGCTGATCCCCGACGGTGCCATGGTCGCGGTCAATTCGTCCAGTGGGCTGAACTGCCCGGATGCGCTGCTGCAAGCCATGGGCGAACGTTTTGCCGAGACAGGCGCGCCCCGCAACCTGACGGCGATTCACCCGATTGCCGCGGGGGATATGTACGGCGTCAAGGGCATCGATCACATCGCCCAGCCTGGTCTGCTGAAACGGGTGATCGCCGGTTCCTATCCCAGCGGCCCGTCGTCCATGCAATCGCCCCGCATTTGGCAGATGATCGACAACGACGAGATCGAAGCCTACAACCTGCCCAGCGGACTGATCTTCCACCAACTGCGCGAAGGAGCGGCCAAACGGCCTGGCGTGCTGACCCAAGTGGGGCTGGATACATTTGTTGATCCCCGGCGGCAGGGAGGCAAAATGAACCGGCGCACAACCGAAGAGCTTGTGCAGGTGGTGGACTTTGACGGCCAGGAGTGGCTCTATCTGCGTGCCCTGCGCCCGGATGTGGCGCTGATCCGGGCCACATCGGCGGACGAACGGGGCAATCTTTCTTTTGAGCAAGAAGGCGCGCTGCTGGGCGCGTATGACGTGGCCCTGGCCGCCCACAACAGCGGCGGCATCGTCATCGCCCAGGTCAAGCGGCTGGCGGCAGCAGAGAGCATTCCCACCCAGAGCGTACGGGTTCCCGGCATTTTGGTCGATCACATCGTGCTGGCTCCGGATCAGCGCCAGACCACCCAGACCGACTACGACCCGGCCATCAGCGGCGAAATCCGTGTGGCAGCCGACTCGTTTGAAGGCGTGGAGTGGGGGCTGGAAAAGGTCATCGCCCGCCGGGCTGCGCTGGAATTACACAACGGCGAAGCGGTGAATCTGGGCTTTGGCATCTCGGCGTTTATCCCGCGCATCCTCCATGAGGAAGGGCTGGACGGCGCGGTGACGTGGGTGATCGAGCAGGGGCCTGTGGGCGGGATGCCCCTGTTGGGCTTTCAATTTGGCTGTGCAGCCAATGCCCAGGCCATCATCCCCTCGCCGGATCAGTTCAGCTATTTCCAGGGCGGTGGCTTCGACCGCACTTTTCTCTCGTTTATGGAGATCGACCGGGAAGGCAATGTGAATGTCTCCCGGCTGCGCGCCCGCCCCCACGTGACCGCAGGCGTGGGTGGGTTTATCGATATCACTGCTAATGCCAAGCGCATTGTCCTCAGTGGCACATTCACCACTGCCGGTTCCCGCATCGAGGTGCGGGATGGCAAACTCTGCATCGACAAAGAGGGCAAGGTCCACAAATTTGTGGAGGAAGTGGAGCATGTCACCTTTAGCGGGCGGCGGGCGCGTCAGACGGGCCAGGAAGTCGTCGTCGTCACCGAGCGCTGTGTGCTGCGCCTGGAGCAGGACGGTTGGTGCGTGGTCGAAATTGCGCCAGGAGTCGACCTGCAGCAAGATGTGCTGGCTCAATGCGATTTCCCCCTGGCTGTGGCGGACGATCTGCGCGAGATGGACGCGCGCTTGTTTGTGCCAGAGTTGATGAATTTATCGTTTTCACCCAAAGGACACACCCAATGACCCAACCCAACCCTTTCCTCACCCGCGCCAATGAACTGAGCGACCAGATCGTCGCCTGGCGACGGCAGATCCACATGAACCCGGAACTGAGCTTCCAGGAATTCGAGACGGCCAAACTGGTGGCCGATACGCTGGCCGACATGGGCATCGAGAGCCAAGCCGGCGTGGGCAAGACCGGCGTCGTCGGCTACCTGGGCGAAGGCAGCCCGGTGATCGGCATCCGCGCCGACATGGACGCCCTGCCTATCGACGAAGCCAACGACGTGCCCTACAAATCCCAGAAGCCGGGGCTGATGCACGCCTGCGGCCACGACGGACACACGGCCATTCTGCTCGGTGTTGCCAAAATGCTCTCCGAAATGGAAGATCGGCCCGCGGGTCAGATTCGCTTTCTCTTCCAGCCCAGCGAAGAAGCGTCGGACAGCGAGAACAAATCCGGCGCAACCCGGATGATCGAAGATGGCGCACTGGTGGGGGTGGACAAGGTGATCGCCCTGCACGTGGCATCCGACGCACCCGCGGGCAAAGTGGAGATCGCCGGTGGTTTCGTCACCGCGGCGGAGGATTCATTCCACATCGTCCTCAAGGGGACCGGCGGCCACGGGGCCATGCCACACCAGGGCACAGACCCCACATTCATGCTGGCGCAAGTCATCAACGCCATTCAGGGCATCCGCTCCCGCCGGGTAGACCCGACGAAAGGCGCGACGATTTCCATTGGCTACATCCACGGCGGCACAGTGACGAATGTGATCCCCGCGGAGGTGAAGTTGGGCGGCACAATGCGCAGCTTCGATGACGACGTGCGCGAGTTGCTCAAGCGGGAACTACGCCAGGCCTGCGAGGTGGCGAAGGTGCTGGGTGGCGACTATGATCTGCGTATCGTCTCCGGCTATCCGTCTACCTACAATGACCCCACGGTGGCTGATTTGATCGAACAGTCGGCCCGGGGGATGCTGGGAGACGAGGGGATGCAGCCGCCAGTGCCCATGATGGGGGCGGAGGACTTTAGCTACATGTCCCGGTCTGCGCCGGGCGCGATGTTTATGCTGGGGGCCAAATTCGACGACAAGAGCCGCCCTCACCATACTCCCGTCTTTGACATCAGCGAAGAGGCCCTGCCCGTGGGCGCGGCTGTGTTGGCGGATGTGACGGTGAAGTTGTTACGAGGCGAGTAGAACGTATTGCGTATTGCGTAAATTGACTGGTACGGCGTACGAAACGCGAAACGTGAAACGTGAGAGCAATCGACCTTTCTCACGTTTCACGCTTTACGTTTCCGACACGATTGATTATTCATTTGTCCACTACTTTCCCTTCTAAGGAGACCCCAATGAAAATCACAAAACTGGAAACATTTCTTGTCAAACCCCGCTGGCTCTTTCTGAAAATCCACACTGACGAAGGTATTGTTGGCCTGGGCGAGCCGGTGGTCGAGGGTCGGGCACTCACCGTCGCCACGGCTGTGGCCGAAATTGAACCCTATTTGGTGGGCAAAGACCCCACAAAAGTGATGCACCACTGGCAAGCCATCTACAAGCACGCCTTCTACCGGGGCGGGCCGGTGCTCACCAGCGCGCTCTCCGGCGTGGAGCACGCCCTGTGGGACATCACAGGCAAGGCGTTGGGCGTGCCTGTCTACAAGCTGTGGGGCGGCCCCCTGCGCGATCGCATCAAAATTTACGCGCACGTGCGGGGGAACACGGTCGAAGAGCAGATCGCCCACATCAAGGAGCGCAAGGCCGAAGGATTCCGCGCCTTCAAAACCGGCCCCCGCACAATGACCGGCGAAGGTGTGGCGCGCATCATCGAGACCCCCGCTTTTGTAGACAGTGTGGTCGAGCGTTTTGCTGCCCTGCGCGAAGGTGCAGGCAACGACATCGACATCGCCATCGATTTTCACGGCGCAGTCAGCCCCCAGATGGCTGGCATCCTCATCAAAGCCCTGGAACCCTTCCAGCCCATGTTTATCGAAGAGCCGGTGCAGTGCCAGAATGTGGATGTGATGGCCGAGCTGGCCCGCAAGACCCACATTCCCATTGCTACGGGCGAGCGCATCTTCACCAAATGGGGATTTCGGGAAGTGTTGGAGAAAGGCGCGGCTTCTGTCTTACAGCCGGACATCAGCCATGCGGGGGGCATCTTCGAGGGGCGGCTCATCGCAGGGATGGCGGAAAGCTACTATGCTGTGGTTGCGCCCCACTGCCCCCTGGGACCGATTTCCCTGGCCGCGGGCATTCAGTTGGACGCGACGATTCCCAACTTTCTCTGCCAGGAGCAGGTGAGTATGGGCGAAGGCTATCTAAAGAATCCCTTTGTGGTGAAGGATGGCTATGTGGATCTGCCCACCGCGCCCGGTCTGGGCATCGAACTGGACGAGGAAGCCATGGCAGACAAGATCGGCCACGACTGGCGCAACCCAGAACGCTACCACCCAGACGACGGCTCGGCGATTGATTGGTGAAGAATCTACAAATGCAATGGCAAAACTGGGCGGGCAATATCTCCGCAAAACCCCATCAGATTGCCAGCCCCACCAGTGAAGAGGATGTGGTGGGGCTG
>JAHEML010000334.1 GCA_024643705.1 Caldilineaceae bacterium
ACACCGTTGGCGGCTTCGCCTGCTACCTCCAGGTCTGGTTCCAGCTCCAGCAGAATACGCATTCCCTCGCGCAACAACTGTTGATCATCCACGAGCAGCAGACGAATCGGATTCTTATCCGCCATGCGCCACCTCCTTCTCCTTCCCCGCATCTTTCTCCTTGTCTATCGGAAGCCGCACAGTGAGACGCGCGCCACCCCTGGGGCTGGCATCGATGGTCAAATGGCCCCCCAGCTGTTGGGCGCGTTCCTGCATCCCGCGCAGACCAATCCCCGGAACGAAATCGACGCTATCGGTTTTCGTTTTCCCGGCCCCCAGCCCGTCGATACCTATCCCGTCGATACCTACCCCGTCATCTTCTACCCGCAGAACAACATCCTGCCGAGACTGTCGAATGTCCAGCCAGACAGCATTGGCCCCGGCGTGGCGCTGGGTATTGGTCAGGGCTTCCTGGGCAGCCCGATAGAAGGTCACGCGCTGGGTTTCGTCCAAGGCGGGGAAGTTATCCGGCAAGGCCAGGTGGACGGGCAAACCTGTGGCCTTGGTGAAATCGGTGGAAAGGGTTTGCAGGGATTTAGGCAGAGAAGCAGCGATGACAACCGGGCTGCGCAGAGCGGCCAGGGTTGCCCGTAGCTCGGTAAGCCCTTCGGCAAGCTGCTCGCGCACGGTGTGGATCATCTGACTGGCCCGCTGGCTGTCTTTGTCGATCAACCGTCCTGCCCCCTCTAACTGAACAATCGAAACAGTCAGACGATGGCCCAGGGTGTCGTGCATTTCGCGGGAGAGCCGGTTGCGTTCTTCGGCCACGGCCAAGGTTTCGGCCTGCTCGGCATATCGTTGCAGACGAGCATGGGCTTCGGTAAGATCAGCCAAAATCCGTTGGCTTTCGTCCCTGGCCTGCTCGGCCCGCACCAGGGCGTTGCCAAAAGCGCCAAAGAAGAAGAAGCCAGCACCGTTGATCAGCGAGGTCACCAGGTCTTCGTAGGGTTGAAAATCGTGGTAGAAGCTGACCAGCGCGGTGATGAGTGTAAAAAGTGCCACCCAGCGCAGACCCGTCCTCAATGGGAGCAGCATCAACGTCTGCACACTGAGAACATAGAAGAGAAAGATGTAGATCGACGAATAGCTCAGAGCAAAGATCAGGATCAGTAATTGCGTTCCCAGGTAGAGGTACGCTCTGTTTTGGGGGCTATTGATCGATGGCTGACGGGTGAGCATGGCAGCAAAGCCGGCCATCAAAGCCAATTGCGGCCCAGAGGTCGCCCAGCCATGCCAATTGAGCAGCACGATCAGAGAGATGATCGCCACCATCAGCAGGCCAGATATGTTAAAAAAGAGGTCTTCGCGCTTGACAGAAAGTTTTGCTTGCATGGTTTTATCTTAGGAGGTTTGTACAGGATGTGCAAGTGGTGTGCACCCGTGAAATGAAGCTGTTTCCGGTTGCCCAGAAACAGCCCTGTGCCCCTATAACAATACGCGAACTCTGTCCCGCAAGCGAGTGCCATTCGTCATTCGATCGACACGTGACGACGGTGGGCCGCTTTGCGCTTTGTTTAGCCTATCGTATAATTGAAACCCGTTGGTCGGAAGGAAAACTCCAAGGAGCGCGGTATGAGTGGGACTGACAAACACGCACAAAAGGGCAGTGGTCGTACCCGTAGGTCACAAGGTCATCAAGCCAGCGCGCTTCTCGCACTGTTGTTGATCGCTGCCCTTTTGTTGCCATTGCCATTGCTGGCCCAAAATAGCGC
This sequence comes from Caldilineaceae bacterium, assembly GCA_024643705.1. Taxonomy (GTDB): domain Bacteria; phylum Chloroflexota; class Anaerolineae; order Caldilineales; family Caldilineaceae; genus JACQGT01. Next base: position 1,752 of record JAHEML010000334.1, read on the forward strand.
GCCCAGCAACAACGGAGTTCTCGGTTTGGCTGTTTCACCCACCGACCCTTCATCCCTGGTGGCCGGAACCCTCAACGCTCCGGCCGCAGCCGACCTCTACCGCAGCACCGACGCAGGCCGCTCCTGGACTGCATCCGCCGCCCCACTGCCGCCCAACACCGCCATCGCCGCGGTTGTCTACGATCCCCAAAATGCCAATTTGGTGCTGGCGGTGGACGGGGGCGTGGGCAATCTCTTTATCAGCACCGACGGCGGGCAGAGCTGGCGGCAGGAACCGTCGATCAACAGCGTGTTAAGTGCCAACAGCGCGGTGGGCCGTCTTTTTGCCCGCACCGAAGGAGGACGATCTGTCTTTTATGCTGGCACACGCTTCGATGGGGTTCTGCGCAGCCTGGACGGCGGAAACACCTGGGAGCGATTTTCCGGTGGAATGCAGGGCGAAGGGCTGCGGGTACGCTCGTTTGCCGACCAGAAGGGCATCCTCTACGCCGGAACCCACGACGGTCTCTACCGGCTGCTGCCCGACGCGCTCTCGTGGCAATTTGTCACAACTTTTCCTCCCGGTACGATTGTCCGCGGCCTGGACGTATTGGATGGGCGTCTCTATGCAGGCACATTTAACACGGGCCTTTATGTCAGCGACAACGGCGTGACTTGGAGCCAGGATACAAACTTTCCATTGGGGGTTTCGATCTACGATCTGGGTTCGGCAGGCTATCGCATGGTGGCAGGAACCGATACGGGTATATGGGCACTGGACAGCACCCAATGGCTGCAAGCCACGGTCAACGGCAACACCTACGCGGGGGCCGTCTATCGCGTCGCCCCGGCTCCCAGCTTGCCCGGTGTGATCTATGCAGGAACAGAGCAGAACTGGGTCTTGCGCAGCATCGATGGCGGCGTCTCCTTCCGTGGAATCAGCGAAATGACGCCCCTGATCCCGGAACTTGTTCCACCGCCGCCCACACCCACGCCCACCATCACCCCAACGCCCACCATCACCCCAACGCCGACGGAGACGTCCACACCTACCTTTACACCCACGGCCACGGATACGCTAACGCCGGTGCCGCCCACCGCCACCCCTACAGAAACAGCCACACCCACGGAAACGCCCACACCCGAACCGCCGACGGCAACCCCAACCGAGACCCCCACCCGGGACCCCAACGCGCCCACCGATACACCCACAGCCACACCTACCGAAACTCCCACCGAATCGCCCACGCCCACACCCACCGAGACGCCTACAGCCTCTCCCACCGCGCCGCCAACCGACACGCCCACACCCGCGCCGCCTACACCCACGCCTACTGTCACACCGACAGCAACTCCGTCACCCATCCAGGCAGTGGCGACTAATCTGGTGCAATTGCCGCCCATTTGGGTCGGGGGCGGAGTTGTGTTGCTGGTGGTTGTCCTGATCGCAGGTCTGGCGGTAGCACGTGGCCCGCAGGACCTCTAGGAGAGGAAGCGTCATCGCCATGTTGGCCCCGGTCTTGCTTCAAGACATTCTGAATGATCTTCCAGACCATCACATCTCCAATACAGAGCCTGCGCGCCTGGCCGGGATTGCTATTTCAGCCATCACAGCGGATAGCCGCCAGGTGCAGCCAGGTACTATGTTTGTCGCGATCTCTGGAAACCAAGTCGACGGACATCGCTTTATCCCCAAAGCCATTGCCGGGGGTGCGTCTGCTGTAGCTGGCACAAAGAATCTCGAGCAGCTTGCGGAACAAGGGGTGAACCTGCCGCCGGGTGTGCCTTATGCGCAATGCAACGACGGGCGGCTGACCCTGGCCCGGCTGAGCGCTGCACTGCACAGGCACCCCAGCCGCAGCATGACAGTTTTGGGCATCACCGGCACAGATGGCAAGACCAGCACCTGCACAATATTGGAATCCATTTTGGCCGCCGCAAATGGGCCACAATCCGTCGGAGTGATCACCACCATTAGCGCACGCATTCGGGGCGAAGAGTTGGACACGGGATTTCATGTCACCACCCCCGAAGCGCCAGACGTGCAACGCTATCTGGCGCAAATGCGCGACAGTGGCTGTACCTTTGCCATATTAGAAAGCACCAGCCACGGTTTGGATCAAAAACGGGTAGCCGCTGTCGACTATGATGTGGCCGCTGTCACCAACATCACCCACGAACATCTGGATTATCACGGCAGCTTGGAAGCCTACAAAGAGGCCAAGGCGCTCCTTTTTCGAGTACTTTTCCACAGCCAACCCAAACCCGGCATCCCCTGTTTGGCTGTGTTGAACCAGGATGATACTGGCAGCTACGATTTTCTGGCATCGGTCATCACCAACGAATTGTCCGCGCCCTCCGCTCAACCGATCAATCATCCCATCTCTGTGCGTAGCTATGCTCTCGGCAAACCCAGCGCGGATGTGTGGGCCGAGAAGATTTCCTACCGTCCCGACGCCACATGGTTTGAAATTCAGTGGTGGGGCGGCCCGGCCTTTCCAGTCGAGACGCGCCTCATCGGCGACTTCAACGTTTCCAACATTTTGTGCGCGGCAACCATTGCGCTCGGCTTGGGCATTTCGCCTACGGCCATTGCCACCGGTGTGGGACAGTTACACGGTGTGCTTGGTCGTATGCAGCGCATGGATGCCGGACAGAATTTTCTGGCTCTTGTGGATTTCGCCCATTCCCCTGGCAGCCTGGAGAGGGCGCTCCACACCCTGCGCCCTCTTGTGGCCCCCGGTGGACGGCTGATCGCCGTCTTTGGCAGCGCGGGCCTGCGCGACAAGGCCAAACGGCGGCTGATGGGCCAGGTGAGCGGGCGCCTGGCCGACTTCACCATCATCACTGCCGAAGACCCACGTACCGAAGAACTGGATGCGATCAACCGGGAGATCGCGGCCGGGGTTGAGCAACACGCAGCCAAAGAACAGTATCGTATTGTGGCGGATCGCACAGAAGCCATCTTCGCAGCAGCCCAAATGGCCCAGCCGGGCGATGTGGTTGCGTCCTTTGGCAAAGGCCACGAACGAAGCATGTGCTTTGGCGAGATTGAAACTCCCTGGAACGAACAAGAGGTAATGATGGAGGCGTTGCGTACCAGCATCAGATCAACAAACAAATGACACGGGAAACAAGTGTCACTGGGAGAAAGAATTGTTGCCTGACATCGTTCCGCAATCCGCAGGCTTTATACACAAACAGGGCTGCAAACCTATAAAATGGGTTTGTAGCGTTGCATAAAATCGTGTATGATACGGACATCTATTGTGAAAAATGTCGCTTTTGTTTCATTCCCCTAGCTTCTGCGACACACACTCCTGACAATTAGTCATTTTCAAGGCTGTTTTATACAATAGAGAAGCTATTTGTTGAGAGTGCGGGAGTTTTGGCGCGCTTGACTAGAGCGTTGCTATCCTGTGCGATCCATGATATAACATCATGTGTGTTATCTGCGCGCGTGAGGCTTGCTGTCTTGAATTTGTAGGATGTTGCACTCATCTCGCATTTATTTTGCTT
>JAHEML010000335.1 GCA_024643705.1 Caldilineaceae bacterium
TCCGACTGGCTGGAAAGTTTGCTCGACATGGCGCGCGGGCTATAATGAACGGACCAGCACGCAATCCTAGGCGCATCACCGTGCCAGGAGATGTAGCAAAGAAAAAAGTGTAACTACCAACCCTTTTGCCACGAATTCAACGAATTTTCACGAATGATTGAGCCAAATTCGTGAGTATTCGTGCAATTCGTGGCGAAAATCCGATCAGTGGCTTGGTAGTTACGAGAAAATCAGATCAAAGGGGGCCAGTTTCAATTGACAGATAATTTTCTGTTTTCGGCCCAAGCCCAAGAAACGCTCGCCGGATTGGCCGACATGGATTTGGCAGGCCACAATCATCTGGCTATTTTGACCCAACTGCGTGGCACCTACATGCCGAAAGAAGCCGGTGCCTTGCTCTCGTTGGCTGTGGCCCGGCACAAAGCGGTGGAGAAATTCCCCCAGGCTGATCGTCTTTTTTTTACGCCAGAGGCATTGGAGCAGGCCACAGCCTATCCCATTGCCCAGCACCGGGCGCTACACCTCCATCACCATGCCCCCCCCGGCCCCGTGCTGGACTTGGGCTGCGGCATTGGGGGAGACACCCTGGCTTTGGCCCAGCACCGCCCGGTAATCGCCTACGAGACCGACCCCGAGCGGCTGGATTTTGCCCAAGCCAATGCCGGGGTATTGGGTGTGTCGGGGCAGATCGAATTTCGCTTGGCCGATTGGACCAGCGACCTGGCCGCTGATCGACTGCCAATGGCCGCCGCAGCCTTCGCCGACCCCGCCCGACGTGCCCAGGGGCGACGGCTTTTTGGCTTGGAGCAGATGATTCCACCGCTCTCGGTGCTGTTGCGTTTGCAAGAACAGATACCCGCTTTGGGGGTCAAAGTGGCGCCGGGCGTGGCCGACAACGAAATCCCGCCCGGTTGTGGCGTCGAATTTATCAGCCACGAACGCACCTGCAAAGAGGCAGTTCTCTGGTTTGGCCCACTGGCAAATGGGGGGGGGCGTCGAGCTTCAGTCTACGCCACGTTGCACGGTGATTCTAGCTGGCACCAGATTGAAGCGTCGCTGTTGCCGCCGCCGCTGGGTGAGCTGGCCGCGGGTCAATTCCTCCACGAACCAGACCCAGCAGTGATTCGTGCAGGCGCATTTGCCGAACTTTGCGAAGGATTGAACGCACATCTCTTTGACCCCCAGATTGCCTATTTGGTGGGGACAGAGCGGGCAAAAGGGGACGACGCCGAGCCATTTGTCCAAAGCTTTCAGCTTGAAGAAATTCACCCCTTTAGCCTCAAGACCCTAAACCGGCGCATTCGGGCATTGGGCATTGGGCAGGTGGAATTGAAACGACGTGGCCCACCCATCGAACCGGAAAGCCTGCGCCCCCGACTGAAACTGGTGGCAGGGGGGCGGGCCGGGGTGATCATTTTGACCCGTCGAGGTGATCAGCGTCTCTTACTGATCGCTCGGCGGGTTTGAGAGGGAGCAGCAATATCATGCAAAAGAGCGCATTCGTAGAGACGGAGACAGAACTCACCGAAACCGATCTGGTTCCCCTGGCCCGTTCCGTAGGGGAAGCACTGGCAAGGGCCGGGTTGGTGGCGGCCACGGCAGAAAGCTGCACCGGCGGCTTGGTTGGCCATCTGATCACCGAGGTCCCCGGCTCATCGGCTTGGTTTGTGGGCTGTGCGGGTGTCTATAGCAACGACGCCAAAGAACGGCTGCTGGGGGTGAGCCACGAGAGCTTGTTGGCCCACGGCGCGGTGAGTGCCCAAGTAGCTCAGGAGATGGCCCAAGGCGCGCTTTCGCTTTATGCCGCCGACGTCGCCGTTGCCATCACCGGGATTGCGGGGCCAGGCGGTGGAACGCCAGCCAAACCGACCGGGCTGGTTCACCTGCACCTGAGCGCCACCGATGGCAGCGAACGGGCTGAGCGGGTCGTGTGGGGGGCGGATCGTCGGGGAAACAAGCTGTTGAGCGCCCAGTTGGCTTTACAGATGTTACTGGAATTTGCTCTTACACGTTCGGCGGCATAAGCGCGGACAGACCACAGAAACACAGAAAATCTGTATTGGTCAAAGGATGGCAGAAAATTTCACTGCGAAGAGGCAAAGGTACAAAGATCCAGAGAGGATCAGTTTGCCATGCGTCTTCGCGCGAAAACACATCTACTTCCACCTGGATCCTGACCGATATGTAACCACGGAGAATCATGTATGTTGAATCAAGTTGTTGTCGAAGAAGAGATTAGCGTATTGGTGCGGGTGATGCCCTCCGGCTCCATACAGCCCACATCCTTTGTCTGGCGTGACCAGACACGCTATGTCTCGGAGTTGGGGCGTCAGTGGGAAGAACGAGTGGACGGCAAAAGCCTGCGCTGCTTTCTGGTCAAAGCCGTGGACAACAGCCAATACGAAATCCGCTGGGACCCGGCAGGTGATCGCTGGCTGCTCCACCGGGCCTGGCTGAGCTTTCTGGTCTGATCTCCGGCGGATATACTTTCACACGGACACACTTTCACCATGCAACAAGGCAACAGATCGCAAACCGAAACAGTCCGAGTTGTCTTTCAGCCAGCAGGCCGACAGGGCGATATCCCCGCGGGTACCGTTCTGCTGGAGGCCGCCCGCCGCCTGGGTGTCGAGATCGAATCCATTTGTGGCGGCCACCAAACATGCAGCAAGTGCAAAATAGTGGTGGAAGAGGGCGACTTTGCCAAGTTTGCTCTGCACTCCCAGGCCGACCATTTAACGCCAGCGGGCGAGCGGGAGATTGCATACGCCCAAAAGCAGAACTTTGCCGAACGTGAGCGCCTGAGTTGTGCCTGCCAGGTGATGGGTGATCTGGTAATTCGCGTGCCAGAAGAGAGCCAGACCCGCAAGCAGGTGGTACGCAAGGCCGCGGGTGTCGAGCGGATCATCGCGGTGGACCCGCCCATGCGGCTCTACTACGTAGAGCTGGCTCCGCCCGATCTCAAAGACCACCGGGGCGACTGGGAGCGGCTGGCCGACGAGCTACGCACTGTCCACCGGCTGGAAAATGTGTGCATCGATCCGGCCATTTTGCCCAGCCTACAACCGGCCCTGGCCGCGGGTAAACGCGCCGTCACTGTCACCCTGTTGGATGCTGGCGGCACAGATGAACCTAAAAACGGCGAAGTTGTGCGGGTGCAGCCCGGCTTCCATGACGACATCTACGGCATGGCCTTCGATGTGGGCACAACGACAGTAGCGGGCCATCTTTGCCACCTGCGCACCGGCGAGATTGTGGCGACAGCCAGCCGCATGAACCCCCAAGTGCCCTACGGCGAAGACCTGATGAGCCGGGTGAGCTATGCCATGGTCAACCTGGACGGAACCGAGCGGATGCACGCCGCGATTATCGCCGGGCTGAATGAGCTGATTGGCGAGGCCTGTGGGGATGCGGGAATCAGCCCGGAGGATGTGGTGGAATTGGTAATTGTGGGCAACACAACCATGCACCACCTGCTTTTGGGCGTCAATCCCCAAGAACTGGGCGGCGCGCCCTTCAGCCTGGTCACCCACGATGCCCTGGATGTAAAAGCGCGGGATTTGGGCATCGCCATCGCCAGGGGTGGCAATCTCCACATCCCCCCCTGCGAGGCCGGCCACGTGGGCGCGGACAATGTGGGCGTGCTGGTGGCCGAAGCACCCTATGCCCAGGACGAACAGATGCTTGTCATCGACATCGGCACAAATGGCGAGATTTTGCTGGGCAACCGGGAAAAAATGTTCAGCGCCAGCAGCCCCACCGGGCCAGCCTTTGAAGGCGCACAGATTCTCCACGGGATGCGAGCCGCGGCGGGGGCAATGGAGCGCATCCGCATCGACCCGGCCACCCTGGATGTGCGCTACCGGGTTATTGGGAAAGAAGAGTGGATTGAGAGTGATGGTGAGATTGGGGATGGGAGATTAGAGACTGGCGCGTCGGAATCTCCAATCTCTAATCCCCAATCTCCGCAAAGCCGCAAAGCCCGGCGGGACGCGATTCTGAACCCACCGCTCCGGGCATCCGGCATCTGCGGCTCTGGGATCATCGAAGCGATTGCCGAACTGCTGACCGCCGGTGCGTTGGCTCCCAACGGCCGTTTTGTCGAAATAGAACATCCACGCCTGCGCACAGGGCTGGGCGAAGGGGGCGGCAAAGCTGAATTTGTGCTGGCCTGGCCCCACGAGACCAGCACGGGCCGGGCTATCACCGTCCATTCCGACGACGTGCGCGCTATTCAATTGGGCAAAGCTGCGCTCTATGCTGGCACAAAATTGTTGATGAACCGGTTGGGGCTGGAAACGGTGGATCGGATTGTCCTGGCCGGAGGTTTTGGCAGTTACATCGATCCCAAACACGCCATGATCATCGGGCTGATCCCCGACTGTGACCTGGCGAAAGTGACGGCGGTGGGCAACGCCGCCGGCGACGGCGCACGCATGATTCTGCTGGACAAGGCCAAACGCAGCGAAGCCCAGTGGGCCGCCCGTTGGGTGCGCTATGTGGAAACCGCGGTGGAGCCGGGATTTCAGGACGAATTTGTGGGGGCCATCAACCTGCCCCACGCAGTTGACAGCTTTCCCCATTTACAGGAGAGTGTAGAGAATAGTCGGGCGCAGTGGAGCACAGACAGGATCGAAGCGATTGCTGCTATGGAAACCAGCGGTGGCGGACAGCGCACCAGCCGAGAAGATCGAGCCGCCCGGCGCCGAGACCGGGAGAAGAGACGAGGATAGAGAGATGACAGTACCAACAATGGCTCCCTACGGCACATGGAAATCGCCCATCACCGCTGATTTGATTGTGGCTGATTCTATCAGTCTTGGCCAAATTATGCGGGACGGAGCAGACATCTATTGGGCCGAGATGCGTCCCCAGGAAAAGGGGCGCTATGTGGTGGTGCGCCGCAGACCAAACGGCCAAACCACCGACGTAAACCCGGCCCCCTTCAATGTGCGGACACGGGTTCACGAATACGGCGGCGGCTCGTACACTGTCCACAATGGTACGCTCTATTTTACAAATTTCGCCGATCAGCGGCTCTATTGCCAGCCGATGGGCGGTACGCCGGAAGCCTTGACACCAGAGGGCGTGGACATCCGCTTCGCCGACTGTGTAATGGATAGCCAGCGCAATCGGTTGATCGGCGTGCGCGAGGATCATCGCAGCGGGGGTAGCGAGGCAGTGAATACCATCTCTGGGCTGGGTCTCGCCACCGGCGGCGAAGGAGACGTGCTTGTCTCTGGCAGCG
>JAHEML010000336.1 GCA_024643705.1 Caldilineaceae bacterium
CTCGCCATAATCCAGTGGTGGCAGCACATCGATCGCGGCATTGAGCGCGTCGACGAGCTCCGGCTCGACTGCGTTTTCGAGAACCAGATAGCCGCGCAGATCGAAGAGAAAGTCATCAAGCGGAGTAGGGGTGCGTTTTTCCACGAACAGAGTCTCCTGGTGTTGGGGCGGTGGCCAGCTACACGCCGGCAGGATGGATAAGGAAAGTCAGTTTATGCTGGAATCCTCAACTCCGCAAAGTCGCCAGCCTGTGCCCCAGATCAACGCTGACCTGCTGCCACGCGTTCAACAGCGGTTGATAGAAGGCCGGTTCGTCGGCATCACTGATACGCCCACGCGCGTCGAGCCACTCGACAATACGCCGCACGCCGGTTTGCCAATCGATTGTGTAGCGAAAGTCCAGGTCGGTTGTGGCCGCAGCGTTGTCGAAAATATTGTTGTGCTGAAAGTTTTCCCGGAGCCATTCGGCTTCGGTGGGCAATACGCTATAGAGTGTGGCTGTCGGGATGTGTACGATCTGCGGCTGCGGCGCGCCCATCGCCATCGCTACCTGCTGGTGGTATTGATTCCAGGTCAGCCACTCTTCGCCGGTCACGTGGTAGCTCTTGCCAAAGGTTTGGCTATTGCCCGCCGCGTTGGCAAAAGCCAGCCCCACATCGTCCCGGTGGCAGTTCCCCCAGAATGAGGTGCCATCGCCGTGGACAATCACCGGGCGGCCCTCCCGGATGCGCTGCAAATAGTACATTCCACCCCGGAAAGTGTGGAGCAGACCACGTCCTTCGCCGTAGGTATAGGCTGGTCGAATGATCGTCACGGGGAAGTCGCCCCGCTGGTGGGCAGCCTCCAGAGTGCGCTCACATTCAACTTTGGCATAGGCGTAAGGGAAGCTGGGCCGGGGTTTGCGCTCTGCATCCTCGGTGATGGGATAGCGGTTGGCGGGTTTTGAGTAGACATCGACTGTACTGCAAAAAATGAAGTGTGACGTTCGTCCCCGAAAGGCGCGCACTGCGCTTTCTACCTCTTCTGGCAGAAAGCCGATCATATCGATCACACAGTCGAAGGGGCCGGCCTCTGCCATCTGGCGTTCAAAGGCGGCGAACTCTTTGCGGTTGCCCACAATTGTGGGGGGCGTCACGGCCAGTTGCGAATCGGCCCGTCCCCGGTTGTAGTGGACCACTTCTTCTCCCCGCTCCTGCAATATCCGGGTGGTGGCTGTGCTGATCAGCCCGGTTCCGCCAATAATCAGGAATTTCATTTTTCACTCCAGCGTTAGATTTTCTCTGCGCGATCCCTTTTAGACTACGAATTTCTGCGGCCAAGGCCTCAATTAGAGCGTATTTTCAGGGTTTTCTGTGCCACACTGTGTTCAATAATTTTTTCGGCCCTGATCAAAAATGCGTATCCCACTGGCTACGCACCGACAGGGCTAAATTGGCCGCATATGACCCCACAGGCAAACTCGTGACCCGCTTCCGAAATCCCCATCGCCGCCTTCACTTCCGCCGGTGCAGAGGCGTATAGCGATCGGATGGCCGCACAGTTGACTTGGCTGGTTGCCATGCGTTGGGTCCAATTTTCAAATTCCAACTGAATGCGAAAACGGAAGCCAATTTCCGCCGAGAAACCGGCATCGGCAAAAAAGCCCAACCATTCCGCTTCTGTATAGTCGCGCACGTGGGAGGGGTCGCGCAGGAGTTCGATGGCGTTGAGATAGGTGTCTGCTGTCGGATCGTTGAAGCCCACCACATCGCTAAGAATGACCTGGCCGCCCGGCTTGAGCACCCGGCAAAATTCGGACAGTGCCTGGGCCGGGTGGGGCCAATGGTGTGCGCTGTAGCGGCTCACCACCAGGTCGAATTCGGCATCTCCAAAGGGGAGCTGCTCCACATCAGCCCGCTGGGTTGTGAGATTTGCCAATCCCCTTTCTGCTGCCAATAGCTCCACCTGGCGCAACATGCCTTCGGTGAAGTCCACCGCCACCACCCCGGCTACATGGGGCGCAAAAGCAGCCGCTGTGTGCCCGGCCCCGCAGCCGGCGTCCAGCACCTGTTCATCACCCCGCAAGTCGGCCAGAGCCACCATCTGGGCCAAGTCTACCCCCAGCGCGTGGACTGCACTGGTGCGGTAGTTGGCTGCCACCCGGTCGAATTGTTGTTGGACAGAAGATTTCAGATCGGTCAAGGAAGGTGTCCTTTTGTTTGAGAATGGTTGGATTTGTAGATGACCAACGATAGACGACTGACGACCAATGCTGGATGTCCAAAATTGAGATGGTTTTGTCGCCAGTCGCCGGTCGTCGATCAGTCAACCCGATACCGTTCCAGCAGCGTGGAGATGGCGCGCACGCCGAATTCCAGCCCATCAATCGGCATACGTTCGTTGGCCCCATGAACCGTCGCTCCGTAATTTGTCCCCGGCGGCAGTTTGACAGGCAGGAAGCCATAATTCTGGATGCCCAAGCGGGTGAACATACGCCCATCGGTGAAGCCACCCACCATAGATGGGATGACCGCTGCCTCTGGGTCCATCTCCTCCACAATGCCCGCCAGCAGGGGGAAGAGTGACATATCCACGTGGGCGCTGCCCGGGTCGTGGCGGATCATTTCGAAGGGTAGATCGTCGCCCAACAGTTCGCTCAGTTCGGCGATAAAGTCGTTTGACGAGAAACCAGGCAAGACCCGCCCGTCCAGTTCCAGTTCGATATTGCTGGGAATCACGTTGGTTTTGAAGCCCCCGTTGACAACCGTGGCGTTGACGGTATTGTGGAGCAGTGCGTCCAGTGTTCGGGCCAGAGGTGTGCCGCTGGCGTAAAGGCTTTCCAGCGTGGCGTCGACTGTAGACGCATCCCGCAAGCTGTCCACCGCGGTCAGCAGTTCCGGTGGCGCAATCCGGGCCAGCCCATCCAGCATAAATTCCATCGCTTCGGTCAGATGGACGGGCAGCCGGTTGCTGTTGAGTGTTGTCAGTGCCTTGCCCAGCTTTGCCATCGCCCCATCGCGCAGGGGCGACGACCCGTGGCCCCCCGGCCCCGCAAAACGGGTGCGCAGCCAGCAGACTTGCTTTTCGGCCACCATCAGGGGGTAGAAGCGTTTGTCGCCCAGATATTGCGCGCCGCCGCCACCCTCGCCAATCGCATAGCGCACGCCAGCAAATTGCTCCGGGTGCTGCTCGGTGACAAAGCGCGCACCATAGTCGCTGCCCGCCTCCTCGTCGGCCAAAATCGTTAGCACAATGTCGCCTGCGGGTTTTGTTCCCTCGGCCAAAGCGCGTAGAACAGCGCAGGTCATCATCACAACGCCACCCTTCATATCCAGCGAACCCCGCCCCCACAGATGGCCGTCGATGATCTCCCCACCAAAGGGATCGTGATCCCAGGTCTGGTTGGCCGTTGTGACCACATCCACATGGCCCTGCAACACCAGTCCAGGTGCTTCACCTGTCCCGGGCAGGCGGGCGATGAGATTGGGCCGGTTGGGGTCTTTGGCGAGGAGCGTCGTTTCCAGCCCAGCCTCTTGTAACAGGCTGTCCAGGTATTGGATACAGAGAATTTCGTTGCCGGGCGGGTTGGTGGTATCCATGCGTACAAGAGTCTGTAGCATATCCAGGGGGCGTTCGTAGATGGGGGCTGTCATGGGCTGGCTCCTTTGGGGAGAATAGGCAGTGGAATGAAATATGCGCGAGTTTTCGTGTGCTTTGGCAATGATACGACCGAACTGTGGGAAGGGCAAACCCGCAGGAAGGTTTGCCTTGCCAATCGCCTCTTGATGGCCGATAATGCGGGCAATAGAACGCATTCTTTTGCCCCAGGAGGCCCATCGATGAAACGCCACCCCCTTTTTTTGCTACCAATCCTGTGTGCGCTGTTGCTTGTTGCTGCCTGCGGTCCGGCAGACGAACCCGACCCTATCAGCCTGACGCCAGTAGCACTGACGTATATGACATTCAATCAGGCCACCGAAGCCCAGACCGAAGAAATCGTCATTGACCGTTTCCAGGAGAAATACCCGGCCATCCAGGTCACCCGCACACCCTACAGCCAAGGCCCCCAGAGCTATCTGTCGGGCAATGCGTTAGGCGCCGACGTGCTCTTTATTTGGACAGGCAACCTGCTTGATTCAGCCATGCGCCAAAATCGGCTGGGGAATCTGGCCGACGTGTGGGAGGAAAACGGCTTCCAGAATTCGATCAGCCAACCGATCCAGGCCATGAGTTTTTACCAGGGCGCACCTTATTTTGTCCCCGGCGGACACGGCTGGACGGCAATCTACTACAACAAGGAAATTTTTGATCGCTATGGGCTAACCCCGCCGACCACATGGCAGGAGTTTGTGGACATTTGCGAAGTTCTCTGGTCCAACGGAGAAACGCCCCTTTCGATTGCGGGTAGCAATGGCTTTGTGGGGACCCTCTGGTTTGATTATCTGATCATGCGCATGTATGGCCCTGAATATCGCCAGCGGCTACTCAACGGCGAGGAAGACTACACCGATCCCAAGATCACAGCGGTTTTCGAAACCATGCGCGATCTGGTGGAGCGGGGTTTCTTTGTGGAAAGCCCCGCCGTGATGAGTGACTTCGAAAGTGTGCTTGCGCTGATCCGAGGGGATGCCGCCGATCCGATTGTCCGCCGCAAGGCCGTGATGACCCTGGCGTCTAACTTTGCCCTGGGTGATATGCCTGTTGTCTTTGCGGATGAGCTGGACTTTTTTCGCTTTCCCATCATGGATCCTGGCCTGGCTGTGGGAGAAGTGGGCATCACCTTTGGTTTTGTGGTTCCTGCCAATGCGCCCAACCCGTTGCAAGCCAACGCATTTGCTGGGTTTATGGGTTCTACCGAAAGCGCCGAAGTGCTCACCCGGCAGACATCTTCGCAGCTTAGCTGGGTTCCTGTCCACAGCGGGTACGATCGTTCCCTCTACAGCGCGCCCATTCTCAAAGCCGAGGAACTGGTGCAGCAGGCCGATGCGTTCGGTCCACCCTTGGTCCTCGCGCTGCCAGGATCGATGAACGTGGCCTTGAATCGCTCGCTTTCTCAACTATTGGGCAACCGGGGCGAGCCAGCCGAGTGGCAACTGCTGCTGGAAAACGCCCGGCAGAACGGGATTCAGAACGGTGAATACCCGACGCCGTAGGATTCGAATTGAGTTATGCAGCAAAAAGAGGGCCGTCTGGTTATGGAAATCAGGCGGCCTCTTTTTTGTAGTCTTTGTTTTTCTGCTAAAGAATAAACTCACTGCCAATTGTCCC
>JAHEML010000337.1 GCA_024643705.1 Caldilineaceae bacterium
CTTCGGCGTCTACCTTCCAGAAATAGGGGTTGCGATCCAGCGTGACCCGACTGGTAGCATCGCCCAAGGCCACGCGGAAATTCCACGGGCGCAGGGTGGGCAGATCTGCGTTGAAATGGGGCTGGGTCATCTGGTCGAAAAGATCAGCCCAGGTGTCGTACCCCTTCTCCTTCACGAGCGCGTCCAAATCCGGGTTGTGATTGGGGTGGAATTGTTGCAGGTAGTGCTTGGGGTAGTGGGCAACCTTTTCGCCCTCGGTGGTGGTGATGTTCTTGATGAACAGACCACTGGGTGTGCTGAACTTAAAGACAAATGTGTAGTCGTCAATCTTTTCGACGACGACTGGTTCGCCTCCAGAGACAAAATTGCTTGGCTTTGATGGGGTTAACTCATCATTCAAAAAGACATCCTCGTACCAAAACAAAACGTCGTCCGCTGTGAACGGCTCCCCATCCGAAAAGCGCATCCCCTCGCGCAAGTGGAAGGTGAATTCGGTCGCGTCGTCGTTGGCTTCGTAGGATTCGGCAATGTTGGGGATTACGCCGTCCCATGTGGGTGTCCAGCGCAACAACTGCTGGTAGCCACCGTTGCGGATGTAGAAATTGGCGTTGATCTCGGCTGTGCCGCCACGCCACTCGGCACCAAACTGGCCGATGCTGTCCACTACGTCCACCACCATCGGCGACTTGGGCAGTCGCTCTCCCAATGGCGGCAACTTCCCCCCATCCACCAGTTCACGCAGCATGGGCGCTTCGCTGACAGAAGAGAGTGTCGCGGCTGGTGCGCTTTCGGCGGGGGCGGCTGCTGCCGGGGCAGCGGCCGGTGCTTCTACCGCTGCAGGTGCCGCCCCAGGCGCGCCGGCAGGCGCACATGCCGCCAACGCCACACTGGTTACGGCCCCCGCGCCCAAAAACAGGAATTCGCGGCGGGAAAAACTTTTTCCAGTCTGGGATTTCTGTGCTTTCATTCTGTGCTCCATTTTCTCTGATACAAACGCGGGTGCAAAGTGTGGCTGACTGGCAGCCAAAAATCATGAGGTATGGGGTTGATGAAAAGTGCGAACAGTGATACCATCGGAGAGGGGGAACCGGTCACGTGACCGGTCACGGAAAGAATATCATAGGAAAGGGTGCTGTGTCAACCCCGATTTTTTGGATTGAATGGTAGCGCCAGATCTTTCGAAATGGTGAACTTCTTGGGGCAGATACCAACCGCGTAGGATAATGGAAACGTACGTTTGGCGTTTTCAAGCAAAGCAGGTAGACAATGAAGCAGAAAATTACCATTCGAGACGTGGCGCGAGAGGCAGGCGTCTCTTATCAGACCGTCTCTCGGGTGATCAACAACAAAAGTGAACTCAGCCCGATCACCAAAGAGCATGTCCAGGCAGTAATCCGGCGTATGGGCTATCGGCCCAACCGCACCGCCCGTAGCCTTACAACCCGACGCACGCTGACAGTGGGCTTTGTTGTGCCCACCATCGCCAACCCTTTTTTTGCCGAATTGACCAGAGGTGTACAAGATGCAGGCCGAGCCAGAGGCTATCACACCTTTTTGTGCAATACAGATTGGGATCCAGCCGAAGAGCTGGAGTTGCTGCATACCCTGGCTGCCCAGCCGGTAGACGGCATCATTCTCACCAGCTCCAGGCTGGAGGACGATGCACTATACGCCTTTGCCGATGAATTTCAACCACTCGTACTGGGGGGGCGTTTGCCCGTAGAGTATCCGGGCATTGGGCGCGTTGAGACGGAAAACGAAGAAGGCATGTTGATGGCTGTTGCATATTTGCAGGGGAAAGGGCACACAGCCATTGGCTATTTAGCCGGGCCAGAAACCGCGCCCACAATGAGCAATGCACTGCGGGAAAACGGCTATCGAAAGGCAATGGCTGCCTGTGGCCTGCCAAACGGTGACCATTGGGTGCGCCGTGCCACCTTGAATGCAGAAGGGGGGTATCTGGCAGCCATAGAACTCCTGGCCGCCCAGCCGGAGTTGACTGCATTGATGGCTCACAACGATCTCATGGCAATCGGCGCGATTCAGGCCTGCCAGGAGATGGGCCGACGGGTTCCAGAAGAGTGTGCCATTGTCGGTTTCAACGACATCGATCTGGCCGCTATGGCAAACCCACCCCTAACAACCATCCGGCTGGATCGCCACCGTTTTGGCTTCGAGATGATGAATCTGTTGCTAGAGATGATCGACAACCCCGGTCAGCAATTCCCCGTGCGCACGATCCCTATGGATGGGTTGATCATGCGCAAGTCGGGCTAGCGCCGATATTCTATCCATCCAATTTCTACAAATGGATGCTCCGCAGTTGCCGCCTGTGCGGTTGGATTGACGGGCAAGGCCCAATCGCCGTCAAATTGACGCACGCCCACCTCCACCCGATAGCGTCCCGCGCCTGCCCAGTCGGGCCAGCGGATAGGGTAACTGTCGAGTACGATTTCACCGGCTTGCCAGCGATCCGTGGCATAGCGCCCCTGGCCCGGCGAGCGTTGCCAATCCCAAACGAGGGTTCCATCATCGGCGGTGACACGCACAACTGTGCGCCAATCTTGGCTGGGCTGCTGGGGAGCCGTCCAATAGAGGGTTGGCTCTGCTGCCAAGTCAGCGGCGATCAGTTGGATTTCTCCAAAATCAACCGGGGCCGCTTCTGTTGCTGGCGTTGAACTCACCAGCACGGGCGCGGCCGCATAAGCCGGGACGATGACACCGACAAGGATCGCCACGCTCCACAGACCCGTGGCCGACACCAGCACCACACCCGCCAGCCGCGACATGACGTGGGATAGACTGGCGGGTATGGCCCTCAACCCCAACACCCTCAGCCCCAACACCCACAGCCCCACCAGCGCGCCCAGCGCGGGGTAGAGCAGCCGCCCCTGATCCGTACCCAGCGCGATCAGCGAATAGCGCCACATCACCCCGGCCACCCCGATCACAGCCAGCAGAAGAATAACCACGCCCAAGCGAAACCCATCGGCTTTCTTCTGCCGCCACAGGTTCGCCAGCCCACCGAGGGATACCAACGTGAGGAGCAGCAGCAGCCAATCCATCCACACGGGTTGGGCAATCTGTCCGATAGCCCCAAAGCGCCCCCAGAACGAGAGAAACCAGCCCTTTGCCAACCACCAGCTATCCGCCCATGTCCACGGCGCAAGTCGCTGATCGATGGTCTGGCGGGCCAGGTCCAGCCCCAACGGGTCGCCGTAGAGTTGCCAGTTACGCCAAAACCAGGGTGCAGCGATCAGCCCGGACGGCACGAAAAAGGCGATCAGATTCCGCAACGCCCGCCCCCATTCCCGCCGATCGATAAACGGCACCGCCAGCAGTAGGGCCACACAGGGCCAGACCGCCACAGTGCTGACCTTTGTCAGCAGTCCCAGCCCCAGGGCGAAAGGCGTCCACCAACCGGCGCGCATCCTGCCACCGGCCCGGTAAACAGCGAATCCTCCCCACAGGGCGGCAGTGGAAAAGAAGGCCACCGCCCCATCGTTGCTCACCGCGCTGCCGATGAAGGCAAAGGTGGGCAGCAAAGCCAACACCCCAGCCACGGTCATCGCCAACCCATCTTCACCAGGAAAAGCGGCTCTGATCAGCCCATAGGCCGCCACGATCGTACCCAAGCTGAACAGAATGGACCAGAGCCGGGCCGCGTAGAAAGCCAGCGCGCCGCCGGCCAGAGGCCAACTTTCCAGCTCCGTGTGAACGAAAAAGTTCACCGGGCCTTCCGGCGGGACAGGCACGCGTAGATCGGGGTTGGCACGCAGAAAGTCGAACGAAGGTCGCGCAAAGAGGCTGGCAAAGAGCGCCGCGCTGGCGTGGTAGAACGGTGGGTGTTTGCTCTGTGTGATCTGCGGCCCCACAGGCAGGCTCTGCTCCTGGGCCAGATAGACCACATAAGCCCAGTGATCCGCTTCGTCCGGCGCTTCGCCCAGGGGATTGGCCCAGATAAACGCCAGCGCCAAGACCAAATGGCAAATTAGAAAACCCGTGAGAAGCCAGACCTTTTTGTTGCGACCGTCCATACCAGATTCCGCTTTGGTAAAGTGTTTTGGCAAAGTGTGAGAATACGCTTGTGTGATGATAAGCTATAAAGCGCCATTATCGCACAACGATCCAGCTTTTCCCATTCGACAAAACCAGATGACCCGGACAAAAGCACCTTCGATCTCCACAACCAAAGCCTTGCGCTGGTTTCTGCTTACCCTGCTTTTGCTGCCGTCCACCTGGCCGCTCTGGTTGCCCCACCTCCAGGCCACCCACGATGGCGTGCATCATCTGGCACGCTTCTACGAGCTGAACGCAGCCCTGACCAGTGGCACGCTCTATCCCCGCTGGTTTCCCCACATGGCCTTTCTCTATGGCTTTCCCGTGCTCCACTACTACGCCCCCTTCACCTACTATCTGGGGGAAATTGTCATCCTGCTGGGTGGGGGCGTGTTGGCCGCGTTTGAATGGACCCTGGGCTTGGGGCTGGTGGCCGCGGGCTGGACCATGCATCTCTTTGCCCGGCGCTGGGGCGAAAAGGTGGGCTGTCTGGCCGCGCTCCTCTACGTCTATTGGCCCTATCATCTGGCGAATGGGCTGGTGCGGGGCGCGCAGGCCGAACTGTGGGCCATGGTGTGGGTTCCGCTTCTGCTGGCCGCCATCCACGATCTGGCCCACGCCACAGTTGCGGGGGAAAGTCACCGAGAAACGATGCGTGCCGGGTTGCTGGTCGCGCTGTCCACCGCCCTGCTCATGCTCACCCACAACATCTCCGCCTTCTTCTTCACCCCGGTTGTGCTGGCTTATGCCCTCTGGGAGAGCGTGCGGGTTGCGCACAACCCGCAACTTGTAATGCGCAACTTCTTCCTCTTCTGGCTTCTTGGCCTCGCCCTTAGCGCCTTCTTCTGGCTGCCCGCGCTGGCCGATGTGGGCTGGGTGCGGGCGTCGCTCCTGCGCGAAGGCGTGCGCCTGGAAAACGCTGGGCTTCTCTATGCCCTGGACGATCTGATTTCTCCGTTCTGGTTGCACCGCTATCTGCCCGATCAGGGAACTCCCATTTTCGACCCCATCCCGCGCTTGGCCGGGCTGCTCTGGCTGCTGGGCGTGGTTGCTGGCGTGTTTGCCTGGCGACGAAACCGGACAGTGGCCTCGACCGCGATCTTCTTTGCATTGTGCACCGTGGCAGGCGTGGCGATGATGCACACCCTCAGCCGCCCACTTTGGCTGGATG
>JAHEML010000338.1 GCA_024643705.1 Caldilineaceae bacterium
GGCCCGACTGTGGCAACGGCATTCTGACCAGTGGCCAGCCTGTGCCCAACCCCAATCCGCTGGACACGAGCATGGCTATTGGTCCCCAGTGGCTAACAGATTGGATCGCCTATTTGACTGGGCGCTACGGCAACGCGGCCAACAACGGCATCCATTTTTACAACCTGGACAACGAGCCAGACCTCTGGTGGGAGACCCACCGGGATGTGCAGCCCATTGGCTGGAAATATCAGGAATTCCGAGATCGCAGCCAGGAATACGCCGCGGCCATTCGTGCCGCAGACCCCAACAGCCAGATTCTTGGCCCAACGGTCGCGCTGTGGACCTACTACTTCTTTGGGGCCTACGACGCCCAGCGCGGGGATTGGTCATCGCCGGATGATCGCAACGCCAACGGCGGCACGCCCTTCATCCCCTGGTATTTGCAGCAGATGGCAGCCTACGAGCAGTCCAACGGGGTGCGGCTTCTCGATTATCTGGACATTCACTACTACCCTCAGGGGGATGGTGTTTCTCTGGCGCCCGCGGGCAACGCGGCCACCCAGGCAAAGCGACTACGCGCAACCCGCTCCCTGTGGGATCCAACTCATGTGGACGAAAGTTGGATCAAGGATGCCGGGCCGGATGGGGGGATTGTGCGGCTGATCCCCCGCATGAAGGAATGGATTGCTGCCAACTATCCGGGCACAAAGCTCGCAATCGGGGAGTACAATTTCGGTGGGATGGAGCATATCAACGGCGCGCTGGCCCAGGCCGATGTGCTGGGCATCTTTGGCCGGGAAGGGGTAGACCTGGCGACTCTGTGGGAACCGCCCGCCCTGGCCGCTCCGGGCGCATTTGCCTTCCGCATCTACCGCAACTACGACGGCCAGCACAGCCAATTTGGGGATGTGAGCGTCCAGGCAGCCAGCAGCGATCAGAACAAACTGGCGATCTATGCCGCCGAGCGGAGCAAAGACGGAACATTGACACTCGTCATCATCAACAAAACTGGAGGCACACTCACGGCCAACTTCACTGTCACAAACCCCACAGTCACAAACCCCCAAGTACCAATCGCTTCTTCAGCGCACGTCTATCGTTATAGCAGCGCCAATCTCTCCGCTATCCAACCCCTGCCCGACCAATCGTTGGTTGGTAACGGCTTCCGAGCTTCGTTTCCGGCCAACAGCATTACACTTGTCGCCTTGCCGACAGGGCAGCCTGCCAGCAATTTCTCTCTTTACTTGCCGCTGCTCAAGCACTAGCAGCGAAGAACCGTGGCCCGCTCCACTCTTGCTCGCGAGCGGGCCAAACAATCGAATCGGGGGGATGCTTTTATGGCTACTTTTAGACGCCCGTTGCTCTGCCTGTTTTGCCTTTTCGTTTTCACCCTTGGCCCCACCGTGCAGGCCAGCCCCGGGGGCGGCACAGTGGGTGACGGTACACCCGCCAGTTGTACGGACACGGCGTTGGATAGCGCCCTGGGTGGCGGCGGCAGTGTGACTTTTAACTGCGGCGGGGCGATTGTTGACATCACCCTGAGCGGCCAAAAGACGATCTCTGTGGACACCCAGATCGACGGTGGCGGGCTGATCAATCTCCACGGCCACGGCTCCCGCCACTTTTATGTCCCGGCTGGGGTGACGCTGACGCTGAACAATCTCACCCTCAGCGACGGCAGTGCCAACGGTGATGGCGGCTCGATCTTCAATCAAGGCACAGTTGTCATCGACAACGCCACCCTGGAGAACAATACAACATCGAACAATTTTAGTGGTGGGGCCATCGTCAACTACGGCGATCTCACCATCACCAACAGCCTGTTACAAGACAATACAGGTGGAAACGGCGGCGCGGTCTACCCCCGTTGGTCCAGTTCCCATACCCAGATCGTCAACACCATTTTCCGCCGCAACCACGCGGCCAATACAACTGGCTGGGGTGGCGCGCTGCTCACCTGGGATGGCGCAGTTGTCGTGATCGAGGGCAGCGAATTCGACAGCAACACAGCCATCGAGGGCGGCGCACTATACAACACCGGCAATTCGGATATCACCCTGATTGACTCGAACCTGCACGACAATACAGCCAGCCAATGGGGCGGCGCTATCGTCAACAATCAGCATATCCTGATCCAGAATTCCATCATTGCCAACAACACCGCCACGTATCAAGGCGGTGGCATCGTCAACCAGATCGGGTTTGTGGACATTCAGTCCAGCACGGTTGCTGCCAACCAACTCACCGACACCGACGGCACGGGTGGCAACATCGCCAATTGGTATCTGTTCACCGGCAACGGCTCCATCTACGGCAACCTTACTGTGGCAAATTCGACGGTCTCTGGGGGCAACGCCAATTACACCGGCGGTGGCATCTTTTCCTATGGCCCTGTGACCATCACCAACAGCTCACTGATTGCCAATACAACGGCTGGCCGGGGTGGCGCGCTCTTTATAGATACGGGCAGCGGTAGCGTGACGATTGAGAATAGCACCCTATCAGGCAACAACGCCGACGGCCACGGCGGTGGCATCTACCGGCAATCCGGGCCGCTTTCCATCGCCTACAGCACCATCGCTGGCAATACCAGCCTGCAAGAAGGCAGCAACATGTACATGGATATCGGCCAGCAGACCGGGTGGACCAGTCTGGCTTCGATTGTGGCCGAAGGTGACTGTGTGCAAAACGGCCTTGCCTCCCAGGGCTACAACCTGGACAGCGGCAACACGTGTGGTTTCGACCAGACCACCGACCAAAACGACAGCGATCCCCTACTCGCTCCCCTGGCCGACAATAGCGGGCCAACTCTCACCCGCATGCCCAGCCCTGGCAGCCCAGCCATCGATGCGATCCCCACAGACGGTTGCCCAAGCCTGGATCAGCGGGGATTCCCCCGCCCCCTCGGCCCCCGCTGCGACATGGGAGCGGTGGAGTTCGATGGCGGGACGGCAAGTCTGTCGCCCCAGATTGTTCTTGTGCCCAACGCGCTGCGGCCTGGCTCGCAGCTTCGGGCCATCGGCTATCACTTTGGCCGCAACAGGCCCTACCAGCTCTTTCTGTCGGGCATCGACACGCCGCTTGGTGACACAACGACCGACGGGTTGGGCCACTTTGACAAAACCCTTGCCGTACCACAATCATTTTCCGGCGGAAACCCCGATACCACCCTGACGGTGTGGAGCAACTTTGCACCAGTTGCTGCGATCCTCTCGCAGCCCCTGACTGTGCTGCCGCCATTAGGCCTCCACCTGAGCACAACTTCAGCGCTACCCGGTGCTACTGTTGTGGCAACGGTGACAAACGTTTATGCGGGCGAGATTCAATTGCGCTACGGCTCGATGATCGCGGCTGGCCCCTTGCCAGTGGGAGCAGGCACCCAGGTGCTCTCGTTTGTTGTCCCCCTGGACAACGGGCAAGCACCCGTGGAAGTTCAGGCCAGCAATATCACTGGGGATCACCTGGACTTTGGCACAGCCAGCGAGACTTTCACACCCCGTACACCTGGCTCCTTCACCTTTTCCGATCAGCCCAATGCTTCGGTTCAGGCGGTTGCCCAACCAGCCCCAGCTTGGACTGGCAACCAAAAGGTGTCGGTGACTGGTGCCCTCCCGGATGTGCCGGCTGACCAGCGCAGCCAGGTGAAAGTGGATGTGATGTTTCGAAGCCCACTGGGGCAGCTTTTCCCGTTGACAGGCAAACCGCTGAGTTTGAACAGTGCGGGTCAGTTCAACGCAGTGCTCAACTTGCCCAGCCTGTTCAACGGCGATCCTCTGCCCAGTTCATCGGTAGGCTCGGTTCTTGTTTCGGCCCGCTTGAACGACGTTGTGAAGTTGTTCCCCTCTGCCGCAATTTCCATCAACGACCAGAACCCCTTCGGCATTCGCATGGTGCGCAAAGTTGCCGGGGAATTGGATGGCACAGACATCCCCGACACGCCCACCGGTGCCCTGCGGCTGCTCTACCGGGCCGAAGGCACTGTGTTGGCTGATTCGGACGCGTTGGATTCGGCTGCCTTTGCCGATGCGCTGACTGCTGCTTTCAAGAGTGTCTACGCCGACCAGATCGGTGCGGCCATCAGTAGCGTTGTGGAAAAATACAACGACTGCCACCCCCTTATTCCCCAGCGACCCGTACAGCCCTGGGAAATGGCCTGGCGTCCTCCAGACGAGTTCCAACTGCTCGCCAGCCAGCAAAGTCGGCCTCTTTTCTCCATTGGGCAGATTGCCAATCGGCTCAACATTGGGCGTGCCTCCGCTGTGGATGCGTCCAGCATGGCTGCTCCTGTTCAGGTGCGTTTTATTGTCGTGACTGTAGACGCCAGCGAAGTTATCGATGGAGCGATTGCCCCCAACGGGTATGGGCCGCCAGAATCGGTGAACGAAAAGCGCAAAATCGCCTATCAGGGACTCTATGCCGTTGTGCCCTCGACGGGCAAAATTTTCCTCGTCAAAGGCTACGACGCCACCAATCTCTTTGCCCCCATCACCTTTGAACGCCTGCCCGACGGCCCGGTGACAATCGCGCTCAGCCCCTACCCCGCGGGCGCCAAAACCCGCCTGGAATTTGATGTGACAGTGCCCGGTGCAAATGTATTGGGCATCGCATACGGGCCAGAGGCCAACACGAACCGCACTGTTCCCATCCGCACATTTGGGCGGCTCTACTCCTTTGCCAACTTCCCCGTCCAACTCAGCATCGAAGGCGACGCGTTGGAAATTCAGATGCTCATCAACGAGGGGGCATCGTACAATCAGCCGCCCGTCTCCGCGGTGAGTATGCAGCTCTACCTCAACGGCAGTGGCGCACCGATTTCCCTGCCGGTCACAGCGCAAAACTTTGGCACAGACCCCTGCAAAGGTATCCCCAAAGTTCGTTTTATTGCCAAAATGGAGGCCGCCTACCAGCAGCTACCCCCTGGCCGCCACGACGTTGTTGTGCAGGTGAACGACGGATTAACCCATCTACAACGCCGGATCGTCCTTCAGTTCGAGTCGCCGCCTGCCTGGTTCTTTGATGGCAAATACAAGGGCCGCCGGGTGATTTGGAGTCCCAGTCAGGCATCCCTGAGCGCCAGCCGCTATGGCGCAAGCGACGACACAACGGCACCCGGCGATCTGGCAATTGCCGCGCCCAAAGGGCCACCTCCCGGCCCCCTGCACGTGAACAACGCCAGCGGGTTGGACAATCGTGTTGTGCAGATTCTCACACCGTCTGGCCCTGGTGCGCTGACCCAGCCCA
>JAHEML010000339.1 GCA_024643705.1 Caldilineaceae bacterium
CGCCGCTCTGGAAGGAGAGAGAGGAGTGCTCGATGGTGAACTCCGGGGTGGTGAGCATAGGAGGCTCTGAAGGAATAGGCGGCGGTCAGCGGTCAGCTTTCAGCCGTCAGGGAAGGGCAACAGGCAGCAGGTTTCAGCGGAAAGGTGTCAGCTTTCAGGTTTCAGCGGGCAGGCCGCGTCGAAACAAACGAATCCGGCGAATGAAGGCGCACACCGTTCCGGCATGGGAGGTCAGACTTTGGAACAAATCGATTGGTGGTTAGAAAATGGCAGATTGCTTTGTCTACAGCCAATGACTGAAATCGACGGGGTCTGTCAAATCGAGTGTGTAAACGGAATCGGCTTTTAGAAAGCGAAAGATAAATAAAAGGCGTCCTTGCGTGCAGTGGACAGGGCCGACGAGACCAGATGACTCGTGGCGGTCGTCGTAGTCGGGTCAGGGGGACTGGGCGTCAACTGGGGCTGTATCCAGTTGTCCCCATTTCCCCTGACCTGCCGTCCAGAGCTTGTGTTCAAAGGGGAAAACGCCCCTCAAAACGAATGGCAAGCTGATTGCGAATCTTGGCCCAGTTGGCAATCGGCATAGTCCACTTGCGGGCAATGTTCTGATGGACCAGGTAGAGCAGTTTGCGCACGGACTTGGGGGTGGGAAAGAGTGCTTTGTTTTTGGTCACCTTGCGCAGTTGCCGATTGTAACCTTCGACTGTGTTGGTCGTGTAAATCAGCCGCCGAATCTCTCTGGGATAGTCGAAAAAGGTGGAAAGTTCCGTCCAGTTGTTCTCCCAGGAGCGGATGGCCGCCGGATATTTCCGACTCCACTTTTCCGCCACTTTGAGCAGATTTGTCTCGCCGACCTCCCGAGTAGGGGCCTGGTAAATTGTCTTCAAATCTGCCACAAATTCCTTGCGGTCGGCCCAGGTCACATAGCGCAAGCTGTGGCGAATCTGGTGAATGACGCAGCGTTGCACTAATGTTTGGGGAAAGACCGACTCAATCGCTTCCGAAAAACCGTTGAGTCCGTCCACACAGGCAATCAAAATGTCCTCGACCCCCCGACTCTCCAGATCAGTCAGCACATTCAGCCAGAAGTTGGCCCCTTCGCCACCTTCGCCGACCCACTGGCCTAGGACATCCTTTTGCCCTTCAGTGTCCACGGCCAGGGCGATATAGACCGCCACATTCTCGATTTTGCCGTTGCGCCGCAGTTTGATGTGCAGGGCATCCAGGTAGAGCATCGTGTAGAGTGGCTGCAGGGGCCGGGACTGCCACTCCTCGACCAAAGGCCAGATTTTGTCGGTGATTGTACTGATGGTGGCTGCGCTCACCTCCACCCCGTAGATGTCGGCCAAGGTCTCCCCGATGTCCCGGGTGCTTGTCCCTCTGGCATAGAGGGCTGTAATCTTTTCCTCCAATTCGTTGCTGCGTCTTGTGGCGAGCAACTCTGACTGAAATTCGCCGTTGCGGTCCCGGGGCACTTCGATTGTCTGGTCGCCAGCCGACGTCTGCAACTGGCTTGCCCGTTTCCCGTTGCGGCTGTTCCCGCTGTTGCGCCCCTGGGCCGCATACTTCTCATAGCCCAGGTGGGTGCTCAGTTCGCCTTCCAGCATCTCTTCAATTGTCCGGGCAAACAGTTTGGCAAAGATGCCTTCCCGACCGAAAAAGTCGTCAATCGACTCGGCTCTCTCTAATTCACTCTGCACCCGTTCTACGCTGGGCAGGTTCCTGGCTGCTTTCCCGCTCTTTCTCGGTGTCATGGGTCTCTCCTTTTGAGTTGGGTTCTCTTGATTCTACCCGCTTCCTTGGAGTCTCTCCATTTACACACTTTATTGTACAGTCTCAATCGACGGGATGATCCTTCGTCGACCATGATTGACTGCTATCCTACGGTGGGTGTGCCCCGACGCCCAAAAGCCCATCGCTAAAATCCAACGGCTACAACCTGTGCGCTAATGGATGTCCCCTCTCCCAACCACCCCACCGAGTTTGCTACGCCAAACTCGACGCATCCCATCGGCTACCTGCCATCTGCAGCCTGCCCCTTTTGCCTTCTCCCTTCGACAAGCTCAGGCGATGTCCTGAGTTTATTGAAGGGACATCGACTTTTGCCTTTTGACCTGCCAAAAGCTATGGGCCAGGCCACCGTTTTGTCACCATTGCACAGGCCCGTCTGGCCGTATTCCAGGCCATCTGGCTTTACAACCATGAACGTACCCATCTTTCACTTGACTATCGCACTCCCTTTGAACTCCATCGTTCCTTTCTGCGTCGTCGCCCCACAGCCAAAGCGACTCTCTTCCGGGCGTAGGATCGCTTTCTTATCCATGCTTCCTCTGTTTCTATCCACCATTTCACTGTTAACATATTTCAGGACTTGACAGAAAGCTGAATCCTGAAAGTTGTTCACCAATCAAAAAGAGACCTCACCTTGTCTGGTGAAGTCCCCTTTCACGGGCTATTGTAACCAAATCACAGACAACCGCCAAGAACGAATGTTCTGCATCGTGTAATGGCAGCCTACTACTCATCTTCCAACATCGGAAGTGCTTGAAAGCCTAACCGCTGATGTGCAATGACGCAATAGCGCTCTTGCGGTGGCACTACAGAGACATACTCTCTATAGCGGTCGGTCATTACTGGCAGACGAATTTCCGGACAAATCTAGGCCAGGTACTCCGACAGTATTGTATGCAAATCCGCCAGTGTCGGAATTGCCTTCATAAAATGATCGTCAACGAGGGCTTGCATTCCACGGCGGATTTGATGATGTGTGGCAAAACGATAGGTAGCACGGCCATCAATCCGGCCCAGCATGAAAATGAGGATATGGTGGGGAAAATCCAACTGGATGCGTACTTGTTCGGCAGGCGAAAACACCGATTCCGAAAAATAGGTTTCCCACAGTGTATTCATCAGCATCTGGCATTGGTGGAGGGTTGTTGGCTTGTCGGCAAAATCATGCAACGCCCCCAAATAATAGCTGGCAGCCAGATAGGCAAGGTCAATGGCTGGGTTGGTGTAGTGGGCTTCTTCAAAATCGATGAAACGAATCTGCCCCTCTGGATTCACCAGTATGTTTTTGTGATCGATATCCCCATAGTTGAGGCAGAGACGGCATGCTTCTGACGTGGCGTAGAATGCCATGATTTTCTCGCGAAGCGCCTCATCGGTTGTAATGTCAAAGCATTGCAGCCTGGTCCGTGTCCAGAACTGTTGCCGATTGTCAAATGTACTTTTGATCTCAGCTTGATGAGCCGTGGCATTGTGCATCCGGGACAGGGCACGAATGATTGTCTGACCGTTTACCAAATCAAAATGTCCGGCCACCAGGTCTTCGACAAGCAAATGGGCATCTGGAAAGTAGTCAATGATTTTGATACGATTTGTACTGTCCATATTATGGAGCACGGGCAAAGCATCCAGGCCATCGGTCAGTGAACGAAACCACTGAATAGCCTGGGCAGATTTGGTCAGGCGATCTGGGTCGCTGGCATATTCTGCAGTGATCGATTCGTCCCGTGGGACGTGATAGACAGCCTGTTTGAGGACATAGGAGATAATACCCCTGGTCGTGCCGATGTCAGTCCGAAAGACGTGATTCAAGAAACCGCCAGCCAACTCGTGAAATTCCAGGAGCTTGGCATCCGGGTCAGCCAGATCGATGCTCTGCAGATAGGCAAGGACGTTGGCAGAAGTCAGCCTTGGCGTGGCCAGTCCGACACGGTGGGACATGAAATCGGGTTGGGGGTGTGCCATAGAAAAAATGCTCCGTTCCATCGGGCGTAAACACAATCATCCTATTATGGATGAGTGTACCATTCTTGATGCTCTCTGCGTATTCACACTTGATCTGACCTGTATCCAACCAACTGAGGGCGTCGCCATTGTCGCTGATGGGCTGGCAGGCTCTGCTTGCCTTTCCAAGTATGGTAGAAGTGAGTATGGACAGTTTTGTCCACGGACACGTCCTGTTGATTGACGTAAATGTTGACCTGGCTGGCACATCTGTTCGCGTTGCTGGCCCAGCGACCTTGTGCTATGCTCCACTGGTGTGCAAATCTGAAGTAGAAAGGGCAAGGTCAATAATCGTGAAAGCAGTCTGGGACTGGCATATGCCGCGGGAAAACGCCAAAGATGAGCGGCGGCTGGTAGAGATTGCCCACGATACCGGCTTCGACACACTCATCATCCACAACCCCACGCCGGTGGTGATGGAGAATGCTCATCGGCTGGGGATGCAGGTATGCGCGATAGTCATACCGAATGTCACAACGGAGTATACGCGGAATTATCCCGACGCGGTGCAACGGATGTTGCCCGCCGAAAATGCCATCGCCGAAGCCGTGTCTGGGTTGGATTGGGAGGCATACACCGCCCACGCCCACCGCTGGTTCTACCCCGTGCAGCTAAGTCATCTGCTCTGCTTCGAGAGTTCCCAGGCCCAGGACGAGTTGCGGGCACGCGTCAGCGCGGCTCTGGCAGTGACCGATGGCGTAGCCTTCGACGGTTTCGGCTTCCGCAACCACTACGCCTGCTATTGTCCTCGCTGCCAAACTCTCCGGGAAGAGATGGCGGTCCAGCAGGCTGGTCGGTCCAGTGACCACATTCTGGCCGAAATGTCCGAAGATTCCTTGGTCAACCTCTCTCATCTGCTCTATGAACACGCCAAAGGGGTCAAGACCAACGCTCTCATCACCAACCACATCTGGCCTCCCTTCCGCCCCAACCCGGACTACGCCAGCCGTCTGCGTCTGGACTATTGCAGCCAGACTATCTCCTGGTTCTACCGTCCCCACTGGTCGCTGGAGCGGGTGCGTTTCGAGGCCGAGCAGATGAAGCATTTGGAGAACCCGGCCCGCAACCGCTTTGTCCCCTTCATCGGTCTCTTTGACCAGCCCCATCTCCTGCGTACGCCCCCACGAATAGCAGCGGAGATGACAATTGCGCTGGAATATGGGGCAGGCAGCCTCGTCTTTTGTAGCCTATTTACCTTGTGGCACAACCCGGAGATTCGGCAGGTTGTCCAGAATGCCCTGGCAACGGATACAATCGAATGTATAGAGAAAGGACTCACCTGATGGCTGTCTACGACTTGCTTTTGCAGGGCGGTACACTGCTTGACCCGGCCCAGGTCATTTACGCCCGTCGGGATGTGGCCTTTGTCGGTGGAAAGGTGGCCGCAGTGGCGGAAACGATTGACCCGGTCAGCGCACGGGA
>JAHEML010000340.1:0-1034 GCA_024643705.1 Caldilineaceae bacterium
TGTCTATGTCACGCGTGCTAAAATACGCAACCGATTGATATTGATTGCATCTGCTACCGTCAATAGCCACAGCCGCACCACCCCCCACCCCAAAGGAACCACCCTATGAGCAAGCATGTGTACGCCATCTCTTTTACCGAGCGAGAAAAGGCCGAGCTTCTGCCCCTGGCCGATGAGACGCTGGAACCAGGCCCGGATGAGATCTCCGGGCGCACCTTGGTCACACTGGCCAGCCCCGGCACCGAACTCAACGGGGGCTATCTGGGCACGAGCTTCCCCAAGTTTCCGGGCTACGCGGCGATTTTTCAGGTGGAGCGGGTGGGTGGGGCCGTAGATGGTGTAGCTGTGGGTGATCTGCGTTTCTGCATGGGCAAACATCGCTCCTACCAATGCTTCCCCGTAATCGAAACAGTAGCCGTACCCGATGGTCTGCCACCCGAGCGGGCGGTCTTCACCCGGCTGATGGGGGTGAGCATGGCAACCTTGAGCACCACCACTGTCCGCCCGCCTGGGCTGGTCATGGTGACAGGGTTGGGGCCGGTTGGCAATCTGGCCGCGCAGATTTTCCAATCCTGCGGGTATGAGGTATTCGTGGTTGATCCCGACCCCACCCGCCAGGAGTTGGCCCAGCATGTGGGGTTGCAGCGGGTCTATGCCAGCGTGCCCAAGGATGATCCCGCGATTGCCAAACAGGTGGCGCTGCACCTGGAATGTTCCGGCCACGAGCAGGCCGCGGTGGATGGCGTCCAGGTGTTGCGGCCCTATGGCGAGCTGAGCCAGATCGGCGCACCTTGGTCACAGCGCAACCAGGCCACCGCCCACGAGCTTTTGCGCGCCATCTTCTTCAACTATCTCACCGTGCGTAGCGGCTGGGAATGGCAACTGCCCCGCCAGCCCACACCCTTTCGCGGGGGCAGCATCTTTGCCAACTACGCGACCGGCTTACAATGGTTGCAGGATGAACGGATCAAGGTCGATGGCCTCTATGAACTGATGGACCCACAGCATGCCCAACGCGCCTATCAAGATATTCT
>JAHEML010000340.1:1044-5210 GCA_024643705.1 Caldilineaceae bacterium
CTTTGAAAACTACGCGGCTGGTCTGCGTTTTCTCCACGAAGGGCGGGTGACCGTGGATGGGGTCTACGATCTCATGAATCCCCAGCAGGCCCAGGAAGCCTACCAGGATATTCTGCACCGACGCCTCACCAGTCTTGCCCCTATGTTTGATTGGCGGGAGATATAGTATGGCGTGGGTTGTTTGCCGGTTCTGTTTGTATACACGGATAGAACAAAGCACGGATTGTAACTATCTGTGTTACTTCCGATCCGTGTATACAGCAATCGTCTGCATATCACTTGACCAACCTGATTTGATATCTAGCGTGTCTGGACGGGCCAGGATTCTAGACCTATACTAAGCCGAGTGTGGTTGAGTTTTGTGTTGGGGGATAAAATGGCAACTCAATCTGGTTTTCTCGTCATCAGTGATATTACTGGCTATACACTGTACCTGAGCAAGTCGGAACTGGATCATGCGCAACACATTTTGCAATCGCTTCTGGAGTTGCTCATCGATCACAACCGGCCACCATTGGCGATCTCGCGCACAGCAGGCGATGCTGTCATCAGCTATGCACTGGCCGGAGCCTCGATCCAAGGGCAGACCTTTGTCGAACTGATGGAGGATACTTATGTGGCTTTCCGCCGAGCTATCGAATTGTTCGTGATGAACAACACCTGCCAGTGCAATGCCTGCGCCAATGTTGCAGCATTGGATCTGAAATTCTTTGTCCATCACGGCGAGTTTGGCATTCAAAAACTGGGCGGCCATGATGAATTGGTGGGCAGCGATGTGAATTTGCTCCATCGTCTGCTCAAGAACCGGGTGGTCGAGGCTACCGGTATTCGGGCTTACACCCTATACTCCGAGGCTGCCATTCGTGCCCTGGGGCTGGATGGTTTCGCTGGCAATCTCATTTCTCACCGAGAAAGCTACGAACATCTGGGAGAGGTGGCGCTCTGGGTTCAGGATATGCACCCAGTCTGGCATGCAAAACAAGACGAGAAACTGATCACGATTCCGCCCGAACAAGCTGTCCTCGTGGTCAGCACCGAAATCAACCTCGATCCTCATCAGGTGTGGGATTACCTGATCCAGCCAAAATTTCAGAGCATGATCACCGGCGCTGATCGCCAAGTGATTGAACACAGGCACAATGGCCGGGTCGTGCCAGATAGCGTTTATGTCTGTTATCACGGCAAGCAGACCCTGCGGCGCACCATCCTCCAGTGGCGACCCTTCGAAGAGTTCATCTCCGATGACCTCACTCCTCTCCCAAAGACAGTTGTGCCTGCCAGGTATCAACTGACGCCAACCGAAACCGGAACCAGGCTGACCGAAATATTTGGCAAGAGCCGGGGGCCACTGCGCCTTTTGGCAGATTGGCGTTTCAAGTTTGTGGCAAAGCAATATCAGGCAGGTATCGATCGATTTCGTGATGCGGTTGAAAGTGATTGGGCTGCTCACGCCGAGTAAATAGACTGCGTCTATGCAACGAAAGGTGCCAGGTCGCAATACAACTTGGCACCTTTCGTTGCACATAATTCTCCTACCTTTTACCT
The DNA here is from genome assembly GCA_024643705.1 of Caldilineaceae bacterium. Taxonomy (GTDB): domain Bacteria; phylum Chloroflexota; class Anaerolineae; order Caldilineales; family Caldilineaceae; genus JACQGT01. The sequence goes on from JAHEML010000340.1 coordinate 2,590, forward strand.
CTCTCTGCTCTCCCTACCGTTTAACCTGAGGCAAGAAGAGCTTCATCGTCGACGTCTCGGTGGTTGGTGCGCTCATGATTGCCTGCATGGAAAGGCTGCGTCGGCTCTCGAATCCTGATGCAGCATAGGCGCTGACCGCGTATTCGTACAACGTATTGTACTGAGCATTGACATCCGCCCAGCCAGTGCGCAGACTGCTACCCACGCTCTGCCATTCGCCTCCGGGTGTACGGCGGTAAATGCGATAGCCCACTACATTCCCGACGGCCTTGGGCGCGACCCAATGCAGATTCACCAGCCTGTCGGCTGGATCGATTGCTGTGTAGACCTGGGCCGGGCCAGAGACACCGATTACAGCCAACTGGGTTTCATTGTTCGAGCCGTCGCTCTCTGCAATCGTGTGTTGGGGATTGACGGTGATGAAAATCAGATGATCCGCATCCGACGAGCCAGGTGGAGGGGGCAATGTCAGTGTCACACTTACTGCTTCGCCCGCATCCAACCCTGGCAGAGATTGGGTGTCTGCTGGGGAGGCCGCCAGGTACGGCGCATCCCATGTGGCTACCACTTCCAGCGCTGCTTCACTGCTCCAGGCTGTGCCATCGTTACGTACACTGACCTGCACCTGCTGAGGTATGTTGTTCTGGGGCGTGCTATAAAGCGGTGTTGCCTGTTGCAGAACAAAGTCCGGTGTGCGCGGCGCAGCAGCCATCAGCAGATCGTCGGCCAGCACAACAGAGCGACCATCAATACCGGAGCGACCATCCATACCAGAGAAACCATTCGTGCCAGAGAAACCATCCGTGTTTCGCGCCTGTACTCCGCCACTGCCCCGCACCGACAGAGCAATGACTTTGTCCAACGCCGCGTTGTAGGCAGCGGCAGGTTGCCAATGCAGCACGCCGTCGTGGGTGAGCGCACGGGGGCTGGCTGGCGCAAAACTGGATCGCAGATCGACCTGGGCCAGTTCTCCCGTGCCCACTTTGATCCCCGGCGCATCTGTCGCGAGAAGCTGCTGTCCCTGTGTGTTTGCCCCAAAGCCTGTTGCCCGGTAAGTGACTGTGGCCTGGTTGTGACTATCCAACGTCAGCACAGGATGTTCACCCCACAATGGCCGCCCCTGGGCATCCACCAACGGAGCCTGTGTCCAGACACAAGCGCCCAGACAATCTCCTTGGGCCGCATAAAGTGGCTGGCGATTGGAGAGGATCGCGCCATCCGTGGCGCGGGTAAAGACGAGATTGATATGACCTGCGTTGTCGGCCACCATACTGCCCGCGACAACCTGGTTCGGCAGCGCGGCGGGTATCTCCACCGTTGACGAAGAAAGGTGGCGCAGGGCGATGTGCCGATCGTCTACAGTAGCAAAGCTGCGGTCACTATCCCGCACCCAGGCCACCACCGGCTCGCCCTGGGCATAGGTGACCATCGGTGCGGCGTCGGCGCTGGTGCTGGCCGGATCGACCGTCTGGGCCGCGCTCCAGACACCACCTACAAACTGGGCTGTGTAGACCCGCAATTGGTGATCGACCAGAGTGCCGCTTTCTACATGGGTCCACGCGGCTGTGACTGCGCCACCTGCGGGGCAGTTTGGATCAGCGTTTGCACAACCAGCCAACACTGCGCCGCCATCCCGAAAGCTCCCGTCGGCCAGGCGGGCTGGCGTGCTCCACGATGTTCCATCCCACAGAGCATACTCCAACATCTGATGGGCCAGTGCTTGATCGAGTGTCTGGCCCGTAGCAGTTGGGGTGAGATCGCTGCCATTCCAGACAGCAACTGCCCGGTTGGCATCGTAGAAGGCGACGGCCGCACGATCGGCGATGCGGCCCGATGCGATGGGCTGGGCCGCGCCCCAATCGTTGCCGTCGAAAAAGCTGTAGACCAGCTCGTTGTTGGGCGCATTCCAGACGGCCAGCATATGTACACCGTCGCTGGCAATGGCCGGGTTGGCGCTGGGGGGCAATGGCGCAGCGCTGGTGTCTGCCGCGGCCAGGGGCAGGCCATCGCAGAACTGGCTGTGGGGCGTGCGACCGTCGAAGAGGTTGCGCTCGTCCAGGGTATCTTCGGCCAGGCAGGCGTCGGTGAAGGGGACGCAGCCCGCCTGCACATAAATGCGCATGTGCACAAACCAGCGGAAACAGGCATTGACATCATTTTTGCCGCCTGTGCCGAAAGTAACGGGCAGGTCGGCGAAAACATTGCCACTGGTGTTGATGCCCATGCGCCCGATCAGCCCGCCCAGAAGTTCACCGGCTACATCGATGGCAACACTGACACGGGCATAAGGCCAAACGGTTACATTGGCTTCCGGTGTGCTGCTCAGGCGCAACACGCCGGTTACATCCACGCCTGCTTCGTAGGCCAGCGAACCGGCGATTTTTACATCGGCAATGGGTGGGATGCCCCACAGAATGGGCGGAAAGAGCAACATTTCTGTGCGGGGAATCCCCTGATGATAGGGGCCAAGGCACTGGACAAAGGGACCAGGCTCGCAGGTGGCATCGGGTGTGGTGATCCAGTCCGCCTCGTCGTCGAGGGTGGGCCACAGGCTGGTGTCATTTCCATCTGCGCTGCGCGAGGCAGGGCTGCCCATGGTATTGTTCCATGCTTGGGAGCGG
>JAHEML010000341.1 GCA_024643705.1 Caldilineaceae bacterium
ATGTTTCCAACAGTGCAACGGTCGCGTCGGCTTCCTGCAAGAGCCGCGCCACCACCGTCTCCACGCTTTCGTCTGGGGTGGTGCTGTAGATATATTGGCCCACCTGCTGCCGCACCTGGGCTTCCATCTGATCCAGCAGCATCTCGGCTTCGTCTGCGCTGGCCGCACGGGACGCAATGCGAATATCCGCCTGGCCCAGGTGGGCCGCCAGCCCAACCGTAGGATTGCCCGCGTTCATGAGATCGCCCAACTGGCTATCCAGCGCGCTCTCGCCAATGCCCACTGTGCGCAAAATACGGCGCCGAATCACCCCCACCCCCCCGGTCAGCGTGAGGATGTAGGGGAGAACCGATTCGGTCATCATGCGCTTCATTTCCCGTGGTACGCCGGGCATAGCGATCACCCGTGCGCCCCGACCGTGGCGCACGTCCGGTGTCAGGAAACCGGGGGCCGTGCCTACCGGGTTGGGGATCACCGTCGCGCCAGCGGGGATGTAGGCCTGACGCAGGTTGTTTTCGGTCATTGTGTTGCCCCAGCGGGCGAACCGTTCGCGCAGATTCTCTACAATGGCGTCGTCGCGCACAAGGGCGTGGCCCGTGGCATTGGCAATGGCGTCCCGCGTGATGTCATCGGCAGTTGGTCCCAGCCCACCGGTGACGAAGAGGATGTCGCTGCGGGCCAGGGCCATTTCCAATACACCCCGAATGCGCGGCTCGTTGTCGCCGACCGTTGTCTTGTAATAGAGGTTGACGCCAACCTCCCGCACTTGCTGGGCAATCCAGGCGGCGTTGGTATCCACAATATCGCCCAGCAAAATTTCCGTGCCTGTGGTGATAATTTCGGCGGAAAGGGGTGTGGGTTGGCTCATATGGTTGGACCTTTGATGTTGACGACCCTGTTGTTGACGACCCTGGTGTTGACGACGTTATAAAAGGTTTCAGGTGACAAAAGATTACAGGAGCAAGGATGCCTGGGCACGAATGGATTTGATGCGCGCGGCCAATTGCTCGTTCTTTTCACCGCGGAATCGCTCTTCCAGCCCGCGCATCCCCTCGACAAATTCTTTGTTGATCAAGCTGCGATTCTCCTGAAGCAGCCGCCGCACTTCGCCTTCGTCCTTTGTCGAGACCAACCGGTTCAGCAAGCGCAGATCGGGGGGCAATCGATCTTCCAGGATACCCACCGCCAGCTCATAGATAGAGCGCAGCCGATTGACGGCAAATGTGGCATTTTTCTGCTGGGCCTGCTCAATGTTCGAGGCGAGCATAGCCAGGAACATCTCAGTCACTTCGTCGCTGCGTTCGCTCAGAATCTGGGCTGGGTCGGGCGACTGTAACACATCCTGGAAAAACGCCTGCACCTGCTGCGCCATAGATTCCTGGCTCTGTGCCTGGCTCTGCTGGGACTGGCGAACCACCTCCACAACCAACTCGCGCAAGGAAAGCAGAGGGCCGCGCACCTCTGGATCATCTGTGCTGTCGATGCGGGCCGTCAACTCCAAGAGGAACTGGTAGTCGGCCAGGCCACGGGCCACCGAAAGCAGGGCGACCACAATCGATTCTCCATCTTCGCTGCCGTCCCAATAATCCAGCAGAACCGCCAGGAAGTCGTCCTTGCTCATATTGGGGCGCAGGCGGGCAACGGCCTGGCGCAACACCTCTTCGGTTGCCTTGACAGCACTGCCAGCCTCGGTTGTGTCAAGCAGATGGGTGCGCACAGAGGCCATCGCTTCGGCCACCTCTGCCTGGCCCTGTTGGGTAAGCGCGCCCAAAACCTGGCCGAGCAAGGCAAAAAAGTCCTTGTTGACCAAATTCTTGCGCCGTTCCACCACCATCTGCATGGCCTTCACATCCGGGGCCAGGCGCACCAGACTGGTGATCAACTCGGACTGTTCCCGCTGCATCCGCAACATCTCTGGTGTCACGCCCTCGAAACCCCATAGTTTCTCCAGCAGGGAATCCCAATCGTAGAACTGCTTGGGATTGAGCATGTAGCCCCGGCGTTTCTCGGTGGGTAGCTGGCCCATGAGTGCCTTGCTCATCTCACCGATCACCCGCTGCACCTGCATATCCTGCAATTGGCCCTGACTGGGGACCAGGACGGCAAGGAACTCGTTCTCCGGATCGTGTACCATAAGAGGCGCGCTGAGCGCACCGCCAGCACCACAATTTTGGCAAATGGCCGCGTTCACCTGGCCGCCAAGCAGTGGCTCTCGCAGTTCGGGATTGGCCCCCAAATCTACAATGCTGAAAACCGCCGCTGTGAATGGTGTGCCGCAGCTTGGGCAGTTCACCCGGACACCCTGGGGCGGGAAAAGAAATTGGGGCCTGCCTCCCGCCTGGGTAGGCCGGGGTGGGGCAGAAGCAGTCTGGGCCGCAGGGGTTTCGGCAACTGGAGCCGCTGGGGCTGTTGTTTCGACAACGGCCTCATCTTCCACCTTTTTCTTCTCTTCGGTTCGTTTACGGGCAAAGCCTTTGGGCAGTTCAATCCCCCCCGATGGCTGCTGGGGGGCCGGGCCTTTGGGGGTCCAAATCTCACTCATCAGATAACATCCTTATTGGCTGACTCGCCTGGGGTCCTTGTTCAAAAATTCGGCGAGATGGGTGCAAATCAATCTGTCTATTCTACCCGAAAGCCAAAGCAAGGGAAAATAGCAGGGGGATCAGGGATGGGAGATTGGGGATTGAAGGATTGGATATGTAACTATCCGCGGCAATCTGCTCGATCCGCGTTATCCGCGTTCTATTTCCCAGGCAGACCCGCTTCCGCCGTCAACGCATCTTCGTCGATGATTGCCACACCCAGTTTCTGGGCCTTTGCCAACTTGCTGCCTGCTTTTTCACCCGCCAGCAAAAAATCGGTCTTGGCGCTCACGCTGCCAGTCACCTTGCCCCCTCGCGCCTCGATATAGGCTTTGGCCTCGTCCCGGCTCATGGTAGGCAGTGTCCCGGTGATCACAAAGGTCAGCTCGGCAAAGGGCAGGTTCGCGTCCCCAGCGACAAGCTGTTCGTCGCCAGTCATGCGTACACCCAGCCGGGCAAATTTGTCGATCAGCAGACGGTTTGGCTCCAGGGCGAAGAAATCCACCAGGCTGGCGGCAATCTTGGGGCCAACCCCCTCAATCGCGCTCAGGCTTTCCACGTCGGCCGCCATGAGCGTCGGCAAATCGGGATAGGCCGCCATTACAATCTCGGCCACCACCGAACCAACAAAGCGGATGCCCAGCCCGGTAAGCAGACGGGCTGCGGGCCGGGTTTTGGCTGCTTCGATCCCGGCTTGCAGATTTTCCAGCCGCTTTTCGCCGTAGCCCTCCATCTCTGCGATGGTCTCCCAGGGCAGGTCAAAGACATCGGCCAGATCGTGGATAAAACCCGATTCGACGAAGAGCTCGGCCTGGCGAGCGCCAAATCCGACAATGTCCAGCGCACCCTTGCCCACAAAATATTCCACTTTGCGCATCAACTGCTCGGGACAGGCGTTGTTGACACAATAGGTCGCTACCTCGCCTTCCGGGCGTACCAAAACCTGGCCGCATACAGGGCAAACGGTGGGCATCTGCCAAGGCTGCTCGCTGCCATTTCGCAGTTCGGGCAAGGGGCGCAACACCTTGGGGATCACGTCCCCGGCCCGCTTGATCAGCACGGTGTCGCCCACCCGGATGTCCAGGTCACGGATGTAATCTTCGTTGTGCAGGGTGGCCGCCGAGACGGTGACGCCCCCAATGGCAACCGGCTCCAGCACCGCGTTGGGGGTCACGGCCCCAGTGCGCCCCACCTTCACGGTGATGTCGAGCAGCTTGGTGGCCGCTTCCTCGCCGCCGGTCTTGTAGGCCACGGCCCAGCGGGGGTCTTTGCCCGTGAAGCCCAGCCGTTCCTGGTGGGCCAGAGAATCGACTTTGACGACCATGCCATCCAGCTCGTAGGGCAGGCGGGCGCGCAGATCGTGCCATTGGGCCAAATAGGCCACGAGTTCGTCGAATTGGTCGTCACTAAAGCGGCGCACCTGGTCGGCCACGGGTAAGCCCAACGTCTTCAGATAGGCCAGGGATTCCCAATGGGTGAGGAGCGGATCGTCCACGCCTTCCAGCAGCAATATCTGATAGGCCCACAGGCGCAAGGGCCGTCGGGCGCTGATGCTGCTGTCCAGTAGGCGCAAGGAACCCGCGGCAAAGTTGCGAGGGTTGGCATAGGTGCGCTCGCCCTCTTCTTCCTGGCTGCGGTTGAAGGCGTCAAAATCGGCCACAGTGACGTAAGCCTCGCCCCGCACGACCATGCGAGCGGGTGGGCGAATCTTATCCACCCCGTTTTGGGCCACCACGGGAATAGTCAAGGGCAGCACGCGCACAGTACGCAGGTTGGGGGTGATGTTCTCGCCCACTTCGCCATCGCCCCGGGTGGCCCCCAGCACAAAGCGACCATTTTCAAAGTGGAGAACAATGGTCAGCCCATCGAATTTGGGTTCGACCACGTAGGCCAGCTTGGCCTGTTCATCCTCCGGTAGCAGACGACGCAACCGCTCGCGCCATGTGTGCATATCCTCCGGGCCAAAGGCATTTGCCAGGCTGAGAATGGGCGCGGGATGTTGCACCTTTTCAAAGCGCTCGGCGATCAGCCCACCCACCCGCACGGTTGGGCTGTCGGGGCTTGCGAGTTCCGGGTGTTCGGCTTCCAAGCGTTGCAACTCCCGGAAGAGCGCGTCAAATTCAGCATCGCCCAGGGCAGGATCGTCCAACACGTAGTAGCGGTGCTGATGGTAGCGCACGCTGGCGCGCAAAGATTCGATGCGTTCGTGGGGTGTTGGAGGTACTTCGATAGTCATAGGAGAGATTCAACTGGCTGGAATGATGGCGAACAAAGGTTTGATATAGGATGGGTGAAAGGTGCGCTACGGGTCTCTGCTCACTAGAAAATCGCCGGCAGCCCAGCCAACCAACTGGTCGGCGGGGTCTTCGACCACCCGAATCCGATACCAGAAATAGCCGTCAACTTCGACAGGGTAATCGCCGTAATCGCCGCCGGGGGAGAGGACAAGGAAGGGTGCGCCGTCGTTGTAGATGCCCAGGGTGAGGGCATCGGTTCCGGGAGCAGAGCGCAGGCGAATTCCTTGCCCGTTGGTGTTGGCAACGGCCACCTGTTGTCCAGCTCCCAACCGGGTATCGGGCACTGCCTCCTGGGGTTGGGCTGGTGCT
>JAHEML010000342.1:0-4276 GCA_024643705.1 Caldilineaceae bacterium
TTTGCCGCTTCTGCTTCGATCTCGCTGGTGGGTGCTACTGCTCTTGGCTTTGCTGTTGGCCGGGGCGACCCAACGGACAGCTCTGGCCCATGCCCTGTTGGCGCGCTCCGAACCGGCGGCCAATGCAGAATTGAGCAGCCCCCCTGCGTCGGTGGAGATGTGGTTCAGCGAACCCCTGGAGAGCCGCTTTAGCCATGCCCGGTTGGTCGATGGGTCGGGCCAGGATGTGACAACAGCGGGTCCGTCGTTGGTGGATGCCGCCGACCCCACCCACATGAGCCTGACCCTGGCTAAGCTGACTCCGGGCATCTACACCGTTGTCTGGACAACCCTTTCCAGCGTAGACGGACACGAATGGGTTGGTTCTTTCCCCCTAACCCTGCTTAACCCGGATGGTAGCCGACCAGCCGCGGGCGTCGGCTATATGGTGGAAGGCGAAACGGATGAAGTTCCATCCCCCCTGAAAAGCGCTGCCCGCTGGCTATCCCTGCTGGGCGCGATTCTGTTGGTGGGCGGTCTGATCTTTCGGGAGGCCATCGCTCGACCCGTCTTGGTGGATCAACCGGCTTCTGATCTGGCGTACCGGCTCTCCCGTTCCTGGCGACTACTGGGGACCGTGGCCGTGGCCGGGATCGTGCTGGGCGGCTTTTTGCAGTTGGGTGCCCAATTGGCCGCGCTGGGCGGGTCTGCCAGCCTGATCGATCTCCTGTTTGCCACCCAACCCGGTCGACTGCTGTTGCTGCGTCAACTCTTGCTTTTGCCTGTTGTGGCCCTGCTTGTCACCAGCCAGCGAAGCGTAACGGGCGTGCTGCCCCGCAACCCGCTGGATCATCTCCGGGTGGCCAGCGAATGGCTGATCGGCTTGCTGCTGCTTGCAACCTTTTCTTTGGCAAGCCATGCGGGCGCTGTACCGGGTCGGGGTTGGGCGGTGATTGGCGATCTCTTCCACCTGGTTGCCGCGGCTGGGTGGATGGGTGGGTTGATCCTGTTGGCGGCTCTGGTTTGGAGTCCGCAAAGCGGGCCGGGTGTTGACCCAATCAGCCCGGCAGGGCAAGCGGTACTGGGCCGGATTCTGCGTCGATTTTCCCTGTTTGCGGCTGCCGCCGTCTTTGTTCTCACCATAACAGGACTGTTCAGTTCTGTTGTCCAGTTGCCCAGCCTGGCCTCTTTGTGGGAGACGACCTACGGTCTGCTTCTGCTTGGCAAGCTGGCACTGGTCGCGGCGGCTCTGGGGCTGGCCTTCCTCAACAATCGCGCTGTTCAACGTTCCACGGCGGAGGCCGATGGTGTGGAATCTCTTGGCTCGCCGCCCACTAGCCCTCCGTCCATTAGCTCGTCATCCAGGTTGGCACGCCGGATACGGCTAGAGGCGCTGGTCAGTTTGGGCTTGCTGCTTGTGGTTGCCCTGCTTGTGCAGACTCCGCCGCCGCCCCGCCCACAGGCATATGTCGCACCCGCACTCCCATTCACCGACATTGCCCTGGCCGATGACCTCCTCATCCATTTGCAAATTACCCCCAACCAACCAGGCAGCAACCGATTCTGGACACATCTCTATCATCCCGACGGTTCACCCATTGGCGATGTACAGCTTGTGCGCCTATTTTTTGTGCCTGAGAGTGCCGAGCTAGGCCAGGCACGCACCGATCTCCCCCCAGATAGAGACGAAACAGGCCACGAGATCGGCAATGACATCTTTGTGGATCAAGGGGCGTGGTTGGGGCAGCCGGGCGATTGGGATGTGACTGTCTACGTGCGGCGGCGGGGGCTGGACGACGCAACGGGTGAATTCAGGGTGTCGGTTCCGCCTCCGGCTGGTCTGGCCGCCCTGGGCACCGTGTGGGAGAACCCAGCAGCGTCACTTCCTCTCCCCACGGTGGCTGGTGGTCTGCTGGTGGCGCTCGGGTTGGCTCCTTTTCTCTGGTGGAAACCAGTGCGCCGCCGCAACCGGGATGCTGCGCCCATGTTGGGCGGTGTGGGCATCGCCTGCCTGATTGTGGGGCTTGTCTTTGGGGTGCAGGGCATGGCGTCCAGCACGGACGCATCAAATGCAGAAGCGTCGATTGCTGTTCCCACTGTCGATTCCGTAGCTACCCCTGTGGTTGCGGGGGTCTCTGTCTTGTCTACGCCCTTATCCCCCTTATCCCCACTCGCCACCGCAGACCCCAATGATGGGACGCCCGAAGGTACACCTGGCCCTACGCCCACACCAGATGCCCTATTCCTGGCAGGCGAGGTGATTTTTCAGACGAATTGCGTCCAGTGTCACGGTCCCAGCGGAATGGGCGATGGCCCCGCCGCCGCCGCTCTACCTGTGCAACCTGCTGTACTACCTTTTCATGTGCCCCAACACAGCAACGAGGAAGTCTATCTCTTTGTCAGCCAAGGTTTACCCAACTTGGGCATGCCTGCTTTCCGCGAAATTCTGACGACCGATGAGATAAACCAGGTAGTGCGATATCTGCGGGTACGCTTTGGGAATCCGCTGCCCTAACCAATACCCCATTTGCATGAGACATTTGCCTGAGAGACATAAAAGAGTGGTGCCGGTTTCCCAGCACCACTCTTTTATCGTCTTGCTGGTTACCGGCTGACCCCCGGCAGATAGACTGGGCCGAAGACAGCGAAGGTCAATGTTACGGATGCCTGGTTATTCTGGCTGTCGGTAGCGGTGAGTTCGATGGTATGCGAACCCGGCGTCAACCCAGAGAGCAGAAGCCCCTGGCCTGTTCCAGCCGCCTGCCCATCCAGAACCCAGCTCAAGGCTGCATCGCCCAGGTTGCCATCTTCGGGGTCGTAGGCCCCGCCTGTCACCAGCGCGTCACCGCTGGGGATTGCTCCGTTGGCTACCGGGCTGTCGATGTGGGGCAGCGGCTTCTTGTCGGAAACGGTAAAGTCGGCGTCCGATACGTCGAAGCCAGTGTTCACCCCGTCGGTGGCAATCACCCGGATGCGGGCATGGCTGCTGCCCTGGAGAGAGCTTGTGTCTGTCATCACAAAGCTGGTTGCAGCGTGCATGGTTGTCAGGGCTTCCCAGCTTTGCCCGCCATCCACACTGTATTGCACCATGTAGAGCAGTGGGTCGCCGTCTGCGTCGTTGCCTGTCCACTCCACAGTCAGGGGGCCGTCGAGGGTTTCACCACCGTTGGGCGAAGTGATCTGCACTGTCGGTGCATTGGCACTGATCCCCATGTGGGCAACTTCCTGCCCGTCTTGCAACAGCCGGATCAGGGTTGTCCCATCCACGAAGGGAACCGTGACAAAGAGCACCTGGCCCTGGCTGTGTTCGAAGGATTCGGTCGGTGTGACCGGTTCGGTCGCCAAAAGGACGCTGTTGTTGTCCCGAAATTCGAGGCTGAAGGTCGGCTCTGCCCACGGGTGTTCGTGGGTACGCGGCACGAATTGGGCTTCGACAGCCTGGGTCAGCTTATCCTGATCCAGGGTTGTGGGCGGGATACGATAGGCTGGGAAGAGTACAGCGGAGCCGGTTGTCGGTGTCACAATGCCGCCGATGACCAGCATCTCTGGGCTGGCCTGCACCCGGGCCAGAGTTGAACTGGCATCTGATGCGGCCACAGAGACCAACGCCCGATTTTGTAGCCCTCTCCAGGTGTAATCGGAAACCCATTTTGTACCACCATAGGACATGAAATCTGCGGCGGCGTTGGGTGCGATCACTTGATTGCTTACCCGATCATACCCGTAAAAGCTGGATGTCCCATTGTTGGCAATCTGGCAACCAGGATAGGGGTAGCTGTTGTTCAGGTCGCTGGGGCTGCCGCAGTTCACATGTTTCCAGCGGCTGCCAAAGACGCCGTTGTAGTTGTGGGCCAACTCCTGGGCCATGGTGCTGCCACCCCGCACGCTGTTGAACCCGCTCCCCCCACTCTCCATTTTGACATACGAAGATCCAATGGCGTAGTTGGCATAGCCCAAGTTGACACCGCCGCTGCCATTGTTGGTATTGGTGTCTGGGCTGACCATCCCCATAAAGTGGGTGTAGGCCCCCGAACTGTTGCAGCCGGCAGGATTGGATGTAAAGGTGTTCCAGGTGATCAGGTGGAACATCAGCTCGTCCGACTGGCTGGGGAGTTCCCACGGACAACTGGAGAGCCAGAGAAAGCCGCACGGTCGCTCCATTCGACTGTTGACCGTGTAGTAGCGAAAGTCGGCCAGAGGCCAGAGCGTCTCGAACCGGCCCATCACACTCCAAAAGCCTGGCGAACTGGTGGTAAAGTTGGATCCCATTGTGCGCACAGGCCGTGTCACCACGCAG
>JAHEML010000342.1:4286-5188 GCA_024643705.1 Caldilineaceae bacterium
TCTCTGGGCGGGCGTTGAAAGGATCGATCTCGGCCCGTAGTTGCACTGTACCCGTGCGCCAACTGGACGGCAACCAGAAGTTGAACGTGGTGGCGAGATTCGCCCGATCCGCGCCGCCTGTGCTGACAGCGATGGATCCGTTGGTGGGTGACAGGGGCGAGCCGGCAAGCTCTACCCCATTGCGAAATCCCCGCAGCCGCGCCGCAACCGGCGACGCGTTTTGGCCTGTGCTCAGGGGGTAGACCCGCACAAACGTCTGCTTGTTTGCGGTCAATGGTACATCGTTTGCCAGGTTTTGGATGCCCTGGTTGATCTCCATATTGACAACCCGCAAGTCCAGGGCGATTGGCGTGGGGGTGGGCGTACGGGTTGGCGTAGGTGTGCGCGTTGGCGTCCGCGTGGGGGTGCGGGTGGGCGTTGGCGTACGGGTGGCGGTAAACGTAGCTGTTGGCGTACGCGTCGGCGTTTGGGTTGGTGTATTGCTGGCCGTTGGCGTGCTGCTGGCTGTGGGCGTCAGTGTCGCCGTGGGCGTCTGAGTGGGTGTTGGCGTGATGGTGGGTGTGTTGCTGGCTGTCGACGTACTCGTCGGTGTGGCTGTGGACGCAGTGCCGGGCAGAAGGTAATCCTCTGTTTCACCGTCGATATAGCCTCCCGCGGGGCCGCTGCCGTCAGCATTGGCTACCTTTTCGCTGGTAATACTAATGCGTAGCCAGCGAGCGTCGGCGGCATTGGACTGAAAGCCCAAGATAGCCGGTGAGCCAAAGGTGAATATCCCCACCCCGGAGAGGGTAATTTCCTGATTTTGGACGGCCCACTCGTCGGCTGGGACAACTCCATTGTTTAGCTCGCAACTGGGTTGGTCTCCCCACTTGCCATTATGATCCCAATCCACCCAGACGTTT
>JAHEML010000343.1 GCA_024643705.1 Caldilineaceae bacterium
TGGGGAAAGTACAGAGAGATAGGCGAATGGATGGTGCTAATAGCTCAATTATACCAGAAAGAGGGGAAATGGAAACCGGGAGTCTCTTGCCAAAATTGACACCCGGTTCTGCCCGCGTTATGATGGTTGGCGTTGTTTAGGGTCAGCGAGGCTCAGGGCCAGCGAAAACAGAAACCAGACCACTGGCTCTGGACATCTGATCCGAACAATCGTCTGATCAACCTATTGATAACTCCGATTTTGAACAAGCAGATCGACAGCCATGACCAACAAGAACCGATCGATACCCTCCAATATCCCCGCTCCTCACCTAGTGCAAAGCGCGGGGGAATTTGCCGAAATGATGGCCTACCTGCGCGATCAACCCCTGATCGCAGTGGATACCGAGAGCGACAGTCTCTACCGCTACCATCCACGGGTCTGCCTGATCCAAATTTCGGCCCTCGCCACCGGTCCCGATGCCCGGCCCACAGCGGCAGACCCCATCCCAACGGTGGACTATCTGCTCGATCCTGTCAAATTCCACCGTTTTCAATCCTTGGGCGAACTCTTTGCCAACCCAGCAGTGGAGGTGCTTTTCCACGCCGCCGAGAATGATGTGCGCCTGCTGGATCGGGATTTTAACTTTCGCTGTGCCAATGTTTACGACACCCAACTGGCTGCGCGCATTCTGGGCCGCAATGGGGTCGGCCTGGCAGCCATGCTCCAGGCCGAATTCGGCGTCATCAGCGATAAAAGCATGCAACGCACCGATTGGGGCCGTCGTCCGCTCACTCCCCAGCAGATGACCTACGCCCAGCTAGACACCCACTATCTCCCCGTGCTACGTCAACGCCAAATGGTAAAACTGAAAGAAGCTGATCGCTGGGAAGAAGCCCAGGAAGGCTTTGCTGCTCTGGCCGAGTTACGCTACGAAGAACCTGCCCAAGAGCGTACCTTTTGGCGTATGAAAGAGACGCGGGAAATAGCCGAGGAAGACCTGGGCCTGTTGGAAGAGCTGTGGAATTGGCGGGAGATCACCGCCGAAGAGATGGATCGTCCACCTTTCAAGGTGTTGGGTGATACGGTTTTGGGCGAGCTGACCAAACGCAAACCAACAACCCTGACCGAATTGAGCAATATTCGGGGCTTCGGCGATCGCCAAGTCAAGCGTTTTGGCCGCGATGTGCTCGAGGCTGTGCAGCATGGATTGGAACAACCTGTGCCTGCCTTTCCCGAACCAACTGTACGCCCGGAGCAGTTGCTGTCCAAGCCAGAGCGCAAACGGTACGACGCCCTGCGCCAGTGGCGTACCGATATCGCCAATGGTCGCGGCGTGGACCCGGACATCGTCCTGAATAATAGTACGCTGCTGCTGGTCGCCACCCAGTGCCCCACAACCCTGGAAGAATTGCAGCAGATTGCGGCCATTGGGCCTTGGAAAGCAAGCACCTATGGGCCTGCCGTGCTGGCACTGGCAAGTTGATCATCACCTTTGTGTACAGTGGCCTCCGTCCATTCTCATATCCCGATTGGTAGTATCATCGCCCCTGGAACAATCGTATGAAACAGATATTTCTTCTTCTCATCACTGTTGGTTTGAATGTTGCGGGTCAATTTTTGATGAAACAAGGCATGAGTCAGGTGGGTGTCATCGGTGGTTCGCTTTCTACTATGGCCGTCAGTTTGACAAAGGCCTTTCTCAACCCCTTTGTGCTGGGCGGCGTGGGGGCCTATGGCTTCAGCAGCATCTTCTGGCTGATTCTGCTCAGCCGGGTAGAGCTAAGCTATGCGTACCCGGCTTTGAGCTTGGGATATGTATTGGTCACTATCATCAGCGCGTTTCTGCTAAGCGAAAGCGTATCGCCCATGCGCTGGCTTTCGGTGGCAGTGATCAGTGTGGGTGTGATTCTACTCAGCCGTAGCTAGCGTAAAGTGTGAAACGTGAAACGTGAAAACGTAGCCGAAACAACCACAATTTCAGTTTCCCCATTCACCATTCCCAATTGGAAAGATGGTGGAGTAGCTCTTCTCCTTGCCCTGCTAACGGTTGCCTTTTTCTGGCGCACCCTCTCCGGCGATGTCTACCAACCTGCTGATGGTGGCGATCTGGTTAGCTTTCTATACCCCACCTATCGTTTCGCCGCTGCCACCCTGGCACAAGGCGACTTGCCCCTATGGAACCCGACACTGTACGGCGGCGCACCCTTTATTGCCGACATCCAGGCTGGTTTTCTATATCCACCCAATCTATTGCTCTTTCTACTGAAGCCAGATTTTGGCTACGGCTGGATGCAGTGGCTTGCCATCGGCCATATCTGGTGGGCTGGGCTGGGGGTCTATGCTTTATGTCGTGTGTTGGGCATCTCCCGTCCGGCGGCATTTTTCGCAGGGGCGGCCTTTGCGTTCAGCGATCCGCTCCTCATTCATCTGGGAAACTTGAACCTAATTAGTGTTCTTGCCTGGCTAGGCTGGGTTTTGGCCGCATTTCACGTTGCCATGGTCTCGCGCAGCTTGGCCTGGGCGGGTTTGGCCGGGCTGCTGTTTGCTATTGCCACTTATGCCGGCCATGCCCAAAGTAGCTATTATATGGCTTTGGCGGTTCTGGGTTATTGGGCGTTGGGGATAGGCTATTGGTCTGGGGATTGGCGATTGATGCCCCAGGATTGGAGCATCCGCAGTGCAAGAGGATCGGGCAATGGTCTTGGAGACTTGACAAAGGCCCTGCTTGGTACGTTCAAATATCCGATTGCAATGGGGCTTGTCGCACTCTTGTTGACAGCACCACTCGTACTCTCGTCGATAGACCTATTGCCCTACACGGCCCGGGCCGATATGGCATATCAGGATAACGTAGGCTATTCTCTGGCTCCTGTTCCCGCCCTTGTTGGGCTCATCACCCCTGGTTTCTTTGGCCGCGGTCCAGCACTCCACTGGAGTCTTTGGGATCGGGTGGAGCTACCCTATGCGGGGGCCGTGGCTCTGTTGCTTGCACTGGCCGCGCTATTTCTTCCACTGGACAACAAACACAGCCGCTTGTTGCCCTGGCTTGGGCTGGCGGCTTTCGGCTTTTTCGTTGCACTTGGCGTCTATACGCCGGTGCACGGTTGGATGACTCAACTCCTGCCCGGATTCGACTCGTTCCGTGCCCCGGCCCGTGCAATCGTCCTATGGACGTTCAGCCTGGCTGTCCTATCGGGGTATGGGATCGATGGGCTACGAGTGGGGTGGTGGACGGAAAATGACACTGGCTCCATGCAGATTCACCGGTCTTCAAGAGCCTATTCCGGATTTCTTAAATGGGGTGGCCTCGCTCTTCTTGTTGTTGCCATTCCTGCTATGTATGCTTCTTTGCTTGTGTTGCAACCGGATTCTACCTGGTTTTTGCGTGCGTCTCTGGCTGGGTTGGCTGTAACCCTTGCCGCTGGAGCCTGGCTGGGAACGTGGGGGCTTGTCAGTAGCCTGAACAGGGAGCATTTGACCGGAGGAGTACTGGCCGTTCTGTTGTCGGTACTGCTGCTGATAGAGGTGGCCGCAACGGGTGCGTACACAGACATCAGTGAAAACGACCCTGCGCGGGGGTTCAATCACCCAGAGATCGTGGCATTTTTTCGCGAGCAAGTGGACAGAAACGGGATGACGGGCGAGTCACAAATTTCGTTCCCATTCCGCATCGATGCCCGTACAGACATCGACGACCTTTGGCAGCCTGACACCGCTGCCCTTGTTGGCCTGCGCGACGTGTGGGGGATCGTCAACCCACTTCTGCTTCAACATTGGGACAGGCTCTGGGAGTCCACCGGGGGCAGGCAGACGCGCCTGTACGATATGCTCAACGTGGGCTATGTGTTGGTGCGAGACGGCACGCCTCTGCCCGAAAAATTTGTGTTGGCCTTCGACGCACCCGGTGACCTGGCCGTCTATCGCAACCCGGACGCCTTCCCCCAGGCCTGGTTTGTCTCCCGCAGCCTACCTGTGCCCAATGCAGATGATGCTTTGGCTGCGCTTATCCAGCCAGATTTCGATCCGGCTCAGACGGTTATTCTCATCGGGCAGGATGGTGAGCAACCTGCAGCCGTCGAAGCTCAATCCCCATCTGCTCAACCGCGCACCATTCAATCACCAATCTCTGGTCTGCAATCCTCCGCCAACACCCTTCGCCTTACCCTCTCCGCCCCCGACTCCGGCTTTCTTGTACTTAGCCAAGCGTGGTACCCTGGCTGGCAAGCGACCATCAACGGCGCAGAAGTCCCCGTTCTGCGCGCCAATTATGCTCTGCGCGCCGTGGCTGTGCCTGCTGGCGAATTGGTCGTCGAGTTGGAATTTTCGCCGAGAAGTTGGCGATGGGGGCTATGGTTGGCAGGGGGTGGTGTGGGGTTGCTCTGCCTGCTCTTTGTTCTATCCGGGGTACGGCGACGAGCAGGATAGGCGCAACGGATGGCCGTTGGGCGAGGGCACGCCAGTGCTGGCGAGTTGCGATTCACTGATGAAGATGAAAAGCGCCGCGCCGGACCTATGAGACCAGCTGCACGTTGACCGCATTCATCCCCTTTTTCCCGCGCTCGGTCTCGAAGGTCACGCGGTCCCCCTCCCTGATGTTATCCACCAGCCCGGTGACTTGAACGAATATCTCCTCGCCGGTGTCGTCATCCGTGATGATCCCATGTCCCTTGGCTTCGTTGAAGAATATTACCGTGCCGGTATACATCTTCCATTGCTCCTCGCGGCGCAGAGAGCGGCCGCACAGTTTGATGCTACATCAATAGAAATATGATACGTATGTGCAACTATGAAAAAGCGGGGATATGAATGTGTTTTGACGTGGGAAAGTCGGCGCTGCGCTTGTCCGCGATCTCCTCGATGCGGCCAGTCAAATCCTGGCCCGCCGCCGTGAAGGCTGACTCAAGCTTCTCTAAGGTCCGCTTCTCCTTGTCTCGAAGACAACGCCGCCCTTGCCGACGGGCAAACCTCGTTCACGCGGCGACTTGCGCTGGATCGATCGCCGCCTCCATCGTTGCAGCCACTGTTGACGGCGGTGAGGTACGCGCTTCACCCGCCTGAATTCAACAGGACTGCCCAACGGAATATGGGTTATGCGGCGAGAGAGAAGTCAGCCCGAACGAGCCAGATTGCCGCCGCCGCATAACCCATGTTGAACTGAGCCGGTGGACCGAGTGGGCTGGCTATGGAATTTCAGTC
>JAHEML010000344.1 GCA_024643705.1 Caldilineaceae bacterium
AACGGCTTCAATGGACCCTACATGATGGACCACACGCCCAAATTCCCTGTCGAACGTTCCGAGTGGCTGGGCAAAGCCTATGCTAATGGCTACATTCGGGCGTTGATTCAAACAGTCTACGGGTAGGGGATAGCGGCCCGGCCGCTTCTGTGGTGAACGAATCATGAAACAAAAAACGTGAGAGCACCGGTGCTCTCACGTTTTTTGTTTCATGATTCGGATTGCGAAATTTAGTTTTGGGTGGGAGACTTATCGCCCCTCGTCCAGCCGCTCTGGAGCGCCAATGCGACTCAATTCTTCGGCCAGATGCAGACGCAGCAACTCCAACCGCCAGATGGGCAAGATCAGGTTCAAATTGAGGATGCGGCTGTTGAGTTTGGCGATCTGCGTCCTCCAGGTGGAAATCTGCTCATTCCAGCGCCGGGACAGCCGTTCTCGATCCCCATTCGCAGCAGACCAATCCTCCTGCATCCATCCCCAACGTTGGGTCATATCCCCCCGAAATGCCTCGATATCTTCCAACAGTTTCTTGCGGTCACCGATCCAAATCGGCGTGGCATCATTGTTTTTTAGAATACTGTTCGCCATCGCCATATCCGATGGCTCGTTGGGGTTTTCGTTCAGTTTCAGGGGCTTGCCTTTGCCAGGCAGATTATCGAACGCGCCTTCGCGCATGGCCTCTTCGATCCGATTGGAGATAAAATCCTGCCATTCGTCTTGGCCGCGGGGGTGGCGGGCAGTTGCGGGTGGAACCTGGGCAGCATTTTGCCGTTCGGCGCGGAGTTGGCTGGGGCTAAGGGGTTTGGGCTTTTCGGCCATTGGTATCGCCTCCGGTTTCAAAAAGGACACGGATTTGCCCGGATGGATCGGCACGGATTTTCTCACCTTCCATCCTACGGGAAATGTACCACTCGTGGAGACGATCTGGAAAATTTCTCGACCCGTGATAGACTACTGGAATGGGAGAAAGAATGACAGGAGTTTTCTGGAACCGGAGCGAAGAGCGACCGCGGGCCGGCTGGCGGATGCTGATCTTTGGCCTGCTGCTGTTCATACTAAGTACACTGTTGCTGACGCCGCTTTTCCTGGCGACAGACCCCCTGCTGGCTCGGCTTTCGCGCGCGTTGGCGCTGGAGATCAGCCGGAGCTTCGATGGCCTTATCACTACACTTTCGATCACCGGCGCGGCGGCTCTAACGGGCTGGCTGCTGGATCGACGGCCTTTTGCCAACTTTGGCTTTCATCTGTCCCAGCGTTGGTGGCTCGATTTTGGCTTTGGGCTGGCCCTGGGTGGGGTGCTGATGGCGGGTATCTTTGGTGTGGAACTCGCGCTGGGCTGGGTGACGGTGACGGAAGTCTGGCGTTCGGTGGGCGGCTTCTCGTTTCCAGTGGCAATTCTCATTCCGGCCATCGCTTTTCTCTTTGTGGGCTACTACGAGGAACTGCTGGTGCGGGGCTACCTGCTGCGCAACCTGGCAGAGGGGTTGAACGGGCATCGGCTTGATTCCCGTTGGGCGGTGACGATTGCGTGGCTCCTCACGTCTGCCCTCTTTGGTTTTCTACATGCGGGCAACCCCAACGCCACTTTTATCAGTTCGTTTAACATCGGGCTAGCCGGTCTTTTTCTGGGATTGGGCATTCTGCTCACAGGTGAACTGGCGATCCCCATTGGTCTGCACATCGCCTGGAACTTTTTTCAGGGAAATGTCTTTGGCTTCCCGGTCAGCGGGCTGCGGGTGAGCGAGGCAACGGCAATTGCCATCCAACAGAGCGGGCCGCCGCTTTGGACAGGTGGCGCGTTTGGGCCGGAGGCTGGGCTGATTGGGCTGATCGCCATTGCGGTTGGCAGTGGGCTGGCTCTGCTGTGGGTGCGCTGGCGCAGGGGGCCGATTGCCGTTCATGCACCATTTGCCGAATACAGGCAAAACACGCAGCGCGGATGACGCAGAAGCTCCATCCCGTCTGTGTAAAACCGTCTATTTCTTTTCCATGACTGAGGCTTGGTATTATTTTATGTCTACAAAATTGTGGGGCGGCCGTTTTACCGGGGCCAACGACCCGCTGATGGAAGCATTCAACGCATCCATCGGTTTTGACAAGCGCATGTGGCAGGCGGACATTACCGGCAGCCAGGCCTATGCACTGGCATTGGCTCGGTCGGGCATCATCAGCGGCAACGAAGCGGAAACATTGGTCGAGGGGCTGGAGCAGGTGGCCGCCGAATGGGCAGCGAGCACATTTGAGTTGCGCCCCGGCGACGAGGACATTCATACAGCCAACGAGCGACGGCTGACCGAATTGCTGGGCGATGTGGCGGGCAAACTGCACACAGGGCGCAGCCGCAACGACCAGGTAGCCACAGACACCCGGCTTTGGCTCTTGGGCGAAATTGTCCACCTACGTACCCACCTGCGGGAGATGATCCGCACGGCAGTGGAGCGGGCTGCCGCCGAGATCGACCTGTTGATGCCCGGCTACACCCATCTACAACCGGCCCAGCCCACCCGCTGGAGCCACTGGATTCTGAGCCACGCCTGGGCCTGGCAACGGGACGCGGCTCGGTTGGACGAATTGACTCAGCGTGTCAGCTCGTTGCCCCTGGGCAGCGGCGCGCTGGCGGGCAATCCGTTTGATGTGGATCGCGACTTTCTGGCTGGGCAACTGGGTTTTGCATCGGTGGCAGACAACAGCTTGGACGCGGTAAGCGACCGGGATTTTGTGGCCGAGTTCCTCTTCTGGGCCAGCTTGACCATGATCCATCTAAGCCGCTGGTCCGAGGATCTGATTATCTACAGCAGCCGGGAATTTGGCTTTGTGGAGGTAGCAGATGCCTATAGCACAGGCAGCAGCCTGATGCCCCAAAAGAAGAATCCGGATTCGTTGGAGTTATTGCGGGGCAAATCGGGCCGGGTCTTTGGCGAACTGAGCGGTTTTTTGATGACGATGAAAGGGTTGCCCAGCACATTTAACAAGGATTTGCAGGAGGACAAGGAGCCGCTCTACGATGCGGTGGATACCTTGCGGGATTCGTTGCAAATTGCAGGTGGCGTGCTGGCGACACTGACAGTCAATACCGAAAAGATGGCCGCGTCTCTTGTGCCCGAAATGCTGGCAACCGACTTGGCCGAATATCTGGTGCGCAAAGGAATCCCCTTCCGCGAGACCCATCATGTTGCTGGCGCTGCCGTGCGTCTGGCCGAAGAAAAGGGGGTGCGCCTCTCTGCACTCAGCGCGGCAGAGTTGCGACCGTTGCACCCAGCCTTCGATGAAGACGTGGCAGATGTGTGGAGCTTCGAGCGCAGTGTGGAACAACGTTCGGCATCGGGAGGCAGCAGCCGCAGTGCAGTCAAGGCCCAAATTGAGGCCCTGGACAAGTGGTTGGCGCAATAGCCCCAATTGAGCCAGACGCAAGATTAGGAATCTATTTTGTGCCAAGTTGACAAAGCAGGGGAAAGTTGCTAGGATAGCGCCAGACTTTGGTCGAAATCTGCTTGTCCAGGAGCGACTTTGATTCCTCATTGCTCCTTAACTGAAATTTTTGGATATGCATTGGACTCCCTCACAAATGCAGTCCGGCCCCATGTTTAAGAGATAGGATGTTCTACTGCATTCGCAACCAATTTGCCCGCCCGTGGCGAACGTGCGACGACACTCCATTCATCCCAGGAATAGGCCTCATATGGCAAAACTGCTAGAAGTATCGAACCTCAAGACCCAATTTTTTACCCAAGATGGTATTGTCCATGCGGTCAATGGAATCTCCTATCAGGTTGACCAAGGAGAAACCCTGGCTATTGTGGGGGAATCTGGCAGCGGCAAAAGTGTCGGCGTCATGTCGCTGATCCGGCTGATTCCGGAACCGCCGGGCAAGATTGTTGATGGGCAGGTGATGTTTGATGGACAGGATTTGCTGAAGCTTACGGAAAACGAATTGCGCAGCATCCGGGGCAATCGCATTGCCATGATCTTTCAAGACCCCATGACATCGCTCAACCCAGTGTTGACGATTGGGCGTCAGATCACTGAGGCCCTGGAGTTACACCTGAACATGGGTCGGGAAGAGAGCCGAAAAAGAGCCATTGATTTGCTCGAATTGGTGGGTATTCCTGGTGCGGCTTCTCGGTTGGATGATTATCCTCACCAGTTTTCGGGTGGTATGCGCCAGCGGGTGATGATTGCGATGGGCTTGAGTTGTGATCCCCAATTGCTGATTGCCGATGAACCAACAACAGCGTTGGATGTTACCATTCAGGCACAAATTGTCGATTTGGTGGGCCGGCTGAAAAAAGAATTGGGGATGGCGATCATCTGGATTACCCATGATCTGGGCGTGGTTGCAGGCATGGCAGATCGGGTCATTGTGATGTACTCGGGATTTGTGGTGGAAGAAGCATCTGTGGCCGAACTCTACGCCCGACCGCGGCACCCCTACACACTAGGGCTTCTGCGCTCGATTCCCCGCCTGGACTTGGGCCGACAAAAGAGGCTCATTCCCATCGACGGTCTACCCCCAGACCTGCTTGACCCGCCCAGCCATTGCCCATTTGCCCCGCGCTGTGTCTTCGCTGTTGACAAATGTTGGCAAGAAAACCCAACCCTGACATCTGTGGGCACGGATCACAAAACAGCCTGTTGGGTTGATATTTCCAATGTTGATATTTATAACCCGAAGACAGACCAGGAAAATGTCGAGGTCGTTTCATGAGCGAGACCACAATGAGCCAGCAGACAACCGCTACAAGCAGCAACGGCGCAGGGGAATCAATCCTCTCGGTACGCAATCTAAAAATGCACTTCCCCATCACCAAAGGTGTAGTGATCCAGCGCCAGGTTGGTGCGATCAAAGCCGTAGATGGGCTAAATTTCGATCTTTACCGGGGCGAGACCCTGGGGCTGGTGGGCGAGTCGGGCTGTGGCAAATCCACCACTGGCCGGGCAATTTTGCAGCTTTACAAGCCAACCGACGGTTCTGTGGTCTTTGAAGGCAAAGAGTTGACCACAATCAACAGCGGCGATCTGCGACGGATGCGGCGGCGGATGCAGATGATTTT
Source organism: Caldilineaceae bacterium (assembly GCA_024643705.1). Lineage (GTDB taxonomy): Bacteria > Chloroflexota > Anaerolineae > Caldilineales > Caldilineaceae > JACQGT01. The sequence continues at coordinate 5,052 of JAHEML010000344.1, forward strand.
TCAAGACCCCTATGCCTCTCTCAACCCGCGTATGACCGTGGGTAGCATCGTGGGCGAACCCCTCGAAGTTCACAATATTGGCTCCAACCGCAAGGAACGCCAAGAGCGTGTGCAG
>JAHEML010000345.1 GCA_024643705.1 Caldilineaceae bacterium
AGGCGATCACCAAGCAGATCATCAAGATTGCCGATGCAAATCCGCTGGCGAAAGGTGCAGACGACCCCAATGTCAAGAATGTTTTTGCGCTGATTTCGGCGCTCAAAACTGAGGTTGGCACCATCCACGATGACATTGCTGCCGAGGATGACAAGCTAATTGATTGGGGTAAACGGATGCAGACCGCCCACGATAATCTTGCCAATGGTGTGTCAAGTATTCAGTCCGCAGTGGCCGACTTGCAGGCTGACATTGGAAAAATGAATGCGGACATTTCGCGGCTCCAATCCCTGATCGACGGCGAAAACAAAGCCATTGCCGCTGCTGCTTGTGCCGTTGGCATCGGTATCTTTGTCGCCATTGTCGGTGCGGCATTGTTGTTTGTTCCGGGAGCACAGGTCGTCGGTGGCATCGTTCTCGCGGTGGGGGCCGCTGCCATCATCGGCGGTGGTGTCACCTGGGGAATTATGCAGCACAGGATCAACGGACAATATAACCAAATTGCCGACGACCAAAAGGAAAAAAAGGTGGACGAACAGCAAATTATTGCCCTCAACGGCTTGTCATTGGCGACCAGCCAGACAGTCTCTTCGATCGCAACGGCTACCAGTTCTCTGTCGAATGTCCGTGCCATGTGGAAACTTTTCGCAGGCGAACTGGATGGCGTGCTCGAGCAACTCGATCAGGCAAGGACAGGTCTTGCACTGATTGTTAACGCGGCATTCGTCAACGGGGCTGCCGACGAATGGGACGTGGCAGCAAAGTTGGCCACACAACTGCTCGCGCCAGCCAAAACCCCCGGAGAAGGCGACAAAACAACCCTGCCGATGGACGTCCAAGTTCCTGCAACTGCATGATGGTTTGCCGCCGTGCCTGTTGCTTTCTGCAGGCACGGTGGCATCTTTTCCCCTATCAAAAGGAGATGATTTCATGCTTGCACCTGACAAGACGTCCACCGAACAGGCGCTGAAACTGTCGATCAGTTCGTGCGCAGTCCTTACGGTCTATGCTGGTTCCTTGCGCTATGCCGTGTCGCCCCTTTTGGATGCGTCCATGCCCGCCTGGTTTGATCCTGTCAAAGCCACCATTGCGACTGCTGTAGCCAATGGCATTAACTGGATGGATGATCTATGCATTGATGTAACTACGCTGGTTCCTCAATCGATTGTCTCGTTCGCCGCTACCTTCGACACGGTCAGCGATACGCTCAACAACCTTGAGACAGAGATTGTCATGTCCTCGGGTAGCGCCACGCCGGAACAAAAACAGCAATCTATCGACGCACTGACTACGCTGATGGACGGAATCACCAAACAAGATACCAATCTCGCGGCATTGGCGAACCGTCTGCTGAGTCTGGCAAAACTGGTGCAGACGGATCATGATGCCCTGGCTGCCGCCAGCCGCACTGTTGCAGAAAACATTCCCGACGGCGGAACGATAAGTAAAGACATCCGAACAGACCTGGGCAACGATTTCTTGAACATCACACCGAATGGCCCGTGCATGGTGTCGCTGGAGATGAAGTCTGATGTGATGATCAAGATTACCCAAACAGCGGGATCGCATCCTGAACTCTTGCCTTATGTTATTTCGCAAAAGCTGATTGACAACGCGATTTATGATAACGAACAGGCCAGCGATGCAATATCAAAGATTCGGGCCGTCTGGTCATTGATGAATGGTCTGGTTGGGTCGGCGATCGAGGATCTTTCGACTGCTGCCAACGAAGACGTTCTTCCGATCCTGCAACAGGCCGAGTTCGCAGCTGCCCGGGACGTTTGGGACCAACTCTCCCAAATTGCCAAGACGCTCGAATAAAGGCCGACAATCCTTTCCCTTTCTTTCTCGCAAAGGAATTTCCGTATGATCAATATCGAAGCTACCCAAGTAATAAACTATGGCACCAATCAGACGGTGACCGTTTATCAGGACTTCTCAGACTCGAATACCTATTACATTGTGCCCACACCGGTGATCCCCCGCAACGACGCAGGCTTGCCTGAATTTGCCCTGGTGTCGTATACCACCGGAACTGAAGTGACAGGCACCTGTTCGTTTCAGACCGAGCTTCAGATTAGCCCCGATGTCCTGGTGGCGGTCAAAGCGAAACTGGGTGATGGTATCAAAATCGGTCAATTCGACTGGCAGTCGGTCAAAGCCACTTTCCATTTTGCCACTGCGACAAATTCCTCCCTTGCACTGATAGCCACGCCATCGATGTATGGTGCAAACCGGGCATCTTTCATCATCCACCTGCCCGACAACGCCACCTACAAAGCTTTTGAGAATGCCTTCGGTCCCAAGGGCAGCGCCGCTGGCACCTTTATGCTCGAATACGATGTGACAGCGTTAACCCGCCTGCCACCAGCCGTGGTAACGGTTGACTTCAGCTCGCAGGCCGCATACGACTACCAACAGACTGTCCACGTGGAGAAAAATACTTGGGGGCATGTCACCAGTGAGACCGTATCGATTACGGAACATCTCCAACAATCCAAAGCCGGCCACATTTCGGTCGATCCAGGCAGTGTGCCTTTGGACGCCGAGACGAAGAAACGGCTCTACGACTGGGGCAATGCCACCCTGCAAAAAGATGTCGAGCGGGCTGTCGCTGCTGTAACCCAGATGATGGACAGCAATACTGCGCTCACTTTCAACATGACGGCGATCTCGTCCTTCCACGACGTCTACTCCGAAGGGCAGATCGTTCCGTGGATTATCACTCCCCGGGCCCCAATCCCAGCCTTCTCCGCCGCGGAGTGGCAACAGATTTCCTCCTCTATATCTGTACGCCCGTTGAAGGTTGCGTTTACAGTGCAGAATCTTGAGCCGAATGGGGTCGCTTCGATTGAACTGGTTGTCACCTACCCCATTGGCTCATCGTCAGCGGCAGCGAACAACACCTTTCAGTTCACCCCCAGCACGCCCAGCAGTTGGATATTCAATGCGCCCGGCAAAAGCGATGCTGGCGTCTTTGATGGAAAATATATCTACCAGTATGTCGTAAATTATTCCGACGGATCGCCCCCCTTCCAATCAGCTGAAATCATGAGTGACCAGGCTGAAATTCACTTAACTGCCAACGATCTGAACGTGCTTCTGCTTGAAATCGATGCCGAAAATGTCCCCTTCAATGCCGCCGGCGCCACGGGGTCTGATCTGGTGGATTACGTTGTGGTCGATCTTTTCTTCGTCAACCAGACGACTGGGCAGCCGGTCCAAATGCAACAGGCCAAATTGGATGCAACGACCAAGACCCATCTATTCAAGAGTCCCACCCACGAACCCTTTGCCAACCCGGCCAGCTATCGACTGACCTATGTACTCTCCTCTGGGCAACAGGTGGTGATCGACTGGCAGACAACCACCCTCGCCGCCCCGGCCCAAACCGGCACGTCAACCGCGCCCGTGCTTCGTATTAATTCACCTTTTCAAGCAAAACATATCACAATTTTCCCGCTCCCAGAGACAGGCAAGACATTCATGATGGCTTCAGTTACGGCCACCTATGTAGATGAAGTCAACAATCTGAACGAGCAGAATAGCTGGTCCATCACCTCTTTCTCAACGCCACCAGATGCTTGGAACTTCCTTGCGCCGGCCAATATGAACGGTCAGGTCGTCACTTTTGAGGGGCAATACGTCTACGACGGCACGCCATACACCCTTCAATCTTCCAAAACATCCCAGCCGATGTTTCTGCTTAGCCCTGCGAAACCCCTGTTTTCTGTGGTTGTCGATCCATCACAGATCGAATGGGCTAGTGGGAATTTCACTCAGGTTGTCGTAACCCTTTATCAAAAGGATGAATCGGGTAACTTGTCCAACGTCTTTACAATGGCACCCTTTCATTCCGACAATAACCTGACCCAGCTCTACCCCTACTACTTCCCTGAGGGCACAACCCCCATGTGTTACTTCAAAGCTGAGTATTGGATACAAGATCAGCCCGCACCTGCGCTCATTCCCGAAACCGAGCTTTCTGCGGAAGGCCAGCTAACGCTCCCCGGTAAACCTCCCGCCGGTGCGCTGGCGCAGGCAGCGGAACGATCCGCCAAGTTGAGCCAGCGCTAAACAGGATGCGAAATATCGACCAGAAGCTCTCCCTTGCACCTGCTGGCCTCTTGCACTACCTGGACACTTGGGGGCAAGCAGGCCAGCGGGCGCAGGCAGTGCTGCAAGATGTGGGGTTGCTTTCAAACAGGCTAAAAGCGGGTCTGCAAAAAAGCAGACTCACCCCAACCGGTGTACCCCTCGAATTCGGCTTTGCCGAATTCGAGGGGGGCTTGCGCTATACGGTCGAGGTGGGCAGACCCGGCATCAACCCTTCCCGCCGCATGGACGAAATCTGCGCGTTGTTGCAGGATCGCGGCGCACCCCTCCCCTCCGAAGAAGCCCGGCGTTGGGTGACACAGATGCAGGCCAAAAGGCTCCTCACCTATGGCGCTTGGCTCGGCGTGCGGCACACCGAAAATGAAGACCGCTTCAAGATTTATGCCGAACTCCCTCCAGAAGCTGCCCAGGCCACCGACGCTTGGCTGACTGATGCTGTGGGCCATCCACATTTGGCACTCGGGCCAGCGCCAAAAATCAAAATGGTCGGCCTTGACGCCGAAGGAGACGGCATAGAGCTATACTATGCCAGTACGGATCTTCTGCGCACAGCCGTACGTCTTCTCTTGCGCCGTGCCGGTCTTTTCGATTCATCCGAACAGTTGTTAGCGCTAATCGATAGTATGACGGCCTTTCCACCGGGCGCCGCGCTTCCTGCCAGGGATGTTGGGTTCAGCTACGCGCTTTCGCCAAGCACAGCAGAGATCACCTTCTCTCTCTTTTTGGTAGCCCAAAAACTTTTTGGCGATGATCAAACCTGCTTTGAATGGATCACGCAGCATGGCCGGCTGGATGGATACGAAGCCATGTCTAAATATTTTTCACCTACACCAGCAGGTAAAATCCATCACGGAATGATTGGCCTGACTGTCGCAGCCGGATTCGACAATCCCATTCTTTCGACTGGCGTCGCTGCACCGTGGACTCTTTAACGCATACGCCGGGGTGGGGAATGGTGCTTGCTGCCCAACGCGCCAATGGCGCTTTCGTTTCTCACGTTCACCTGCACGCCGGCCCTAGGGAAGACCACAACGGGTTTGCGACCGCGC
>JAHEML010000346.1 GCA_024643705.1 Caldilineaceae bacterium
GCTGGTCGGTGAACGGCTCGAACCTTGTGCACCAGAAAGATGTTTCCGGCGAAAACACATCATTTCGCTGGTTGTATGCCAGTGCCGTGTCGGATGCAGTGGTGGCGGCTGGTCTCGACGGGCCTTACCGCTTGTGGCATTTGCCAACTGCGGATGCTGCACCACCGGCTCGCCAAATATCTACTATCTGCTGTGGTCGCCCGCTGGCGATCAGCCCCAATGGCAATCAATTGGTGACGCTGGATCAGACACCACTCTATCGAAGCTATCGGGGAGTGCTGTACGTGTGGCGGTTGGACATCGACGGGATGCTGGCCCTGGCTTGCCAGCGGGTGGGGCGCAATTTCAGCGACATAGAGTGGCGCTCTGTTTTTGGAAACGCGCCATACCGCAAAACATGCGTGAAATAAGGACGCGTGAAGGAAGAACGAGGAGAAAATGACTATATACAAAAAGGTGCTCGGTGGCTTGGTATTGAGCCTGATTGCCTTGGGTCTCTGGGCTTGGTCTCCGCCTCAGCCACTCTTTTCCGCCCCAGCAGAGGCGAGCCTGATGCAGAGCGCGTCGGATGTGCAATGGCGGGTCTTGCTCGGCCCAAGCATCGACACACTGAGATTCCACAATCTCAGCAACGACAACCACAGCGGCGTGATGACCTATGGTTCCCGCGAGTATGGCATCAATCTGGTGTGGAAGACAAACACGCCAGCCACGCAGACCGATGTCTTCTTTTTTGAGAACTGCACCCGGCCAGGCGATCCCATTTATGGAAGCGATTTGATTGCTATACGGGTGAGCCGGGGGCCGCGTGACACAGCGTATTTTACCTATGGAACCCGCTCGAATGGCATCGACATGGTCTGGGCGGAGGAGCGGGCCTGCGAATTTCGCTTTGTCAACCGTGCCAACGCTGACTTTGCTGCCAGCGGCGCGGCGGACGGCGGGTTTGCCATCTACAACACCCGCAAGCGCGCCTACCTGGTCTATGGGGTGCGGGATCGGGGCATCAACCTACAATGGCGCACGGCAAGCCCGCCGGTCAGCGTGCAGGCCAAGGCCGATCTGGTCCCCATTCGCTTGCGCTGGGTGGGCGGCCAAGCCGTGGTGACAGTCCAGAACCAGGGAAATGTCCCTACCACCCAGGCCCGCAACGAGATCAAGTTCAAGGTGGCCTCCCGTATCTTTACAAAAGTGCTCACGTCGCGCCTGGCTCCCGGCGATTCGAAGGATTTTGTCTACGCGTTGAGCGGGCTGTCCATCGAAGATTGCCAACCGGTTACCGTACAGGTGGATGTAGATCGGGTGTTTCAGTCTGGCAGTGGGGTCTTCAATAACGATCTGGTTACATTACAGGCCAATGCCCCTGATTGTGCCCAGGACATTGTCATGCTCCAACAGGGGGCGCTGCCCACGACTAATTATCAAAACATGGCCGATGTGACCATCGCCCAGGCCCTGCCGGACATGCCCTTGGCAAACCCGTCCCGTTGCTTTGTGGATGGGGATGATCCACCCACCAGCGGCAATGATCTGGTCAGCCTCCTGCGCTGGGACCTGTCGAACATCCCCCGGGAAAGCATTGTGACCAGTGTTTCACTTGGGCTGTATGTTACCGACGAATCTCAGGATACCTTCCGGTTGTACCCCCTCTGGTCGAATTGGTCCGAGGAGAACACTACCTGGCGGCAGATGGACCTGCGGCCAGATAAAAATTACGATTCAACCCCGGTGGGTGAGTTACGCCCGACAACGGTGGGGCTGGTTTCGGCTCCATTGAACAGTGCAGGCGTGGAGGCTGTGCAATCGTGGGTGCAGGAAAGCAGCACAAATGCTGGCCTGTTGCTGATGAATTCAACAGCGATCGACGGCATGGATTTTGCCTGCCGGGAGGAAGCAAACCCATCACTGCGCCCTGCACTGGCAGTGCGCTATCGACTGAACGGCCAAAACAGGTCTATGTTGCTCCGCCCAGTGGCCGACATGACAATCTCGCAAGCCCTACCCGATGCATCCATCGGGGGCCGTTCGGGTTGCCATGCCGACGGGGACGATCCACCGGGCAGCGGCAACGATCTGTCCACCCTGTTGCGCTGGGATCTGTCGCTCTTGCCGAAAAACCGGGCAATCGAGTCGGCCCACATCGTCTTGCACATCACCAACCCCAGCCAGGACGCATACTATCTCTACGCTGTGGGTCGTAATTGGGGCCGAAACGCGTCCTGGTTGCAGGCAACGGAAAGCCGGGCGTGGGTTCAACCGGGTGGAGATGTGAGCGGTGGGGTGCTGGGGCAGTTCAACGCGGATGAAAGCGGGCGAGCAGTTCTGCCGCTGAACTCGGCCGGGCTGGCGGCTCTCCGCTCCTGGATCGATCAACCCCAGGGCAACGATGGTTTCATTCTGCGCAACCCCAGCGCAGTTGATGGGCTGGATTTCGCATGCAGCGAAACGAGGACAGCCCAAAACAGGCCCATACTGGTTGTAGAATTCAAGTAGGCGGCTGTTCATTGAATAAAAAGACCCGGAAAGGAGCTCCTTTCCGGGTCTCTGCGTTCGGGTTCAAACGACTGGGCGCATTAAGACTCCTGCAGATCATCGCACACTATTCTCAACCTACGGTTTGTAGTTGGCCTGCAGGTAGAGGTCGAAGCTGAGATCGGAGCTGTTTGCCGAGGCTTGATGAAGTTCCACAGCCAGTATATTTCTCCCGTGTTTCAGCATGGCGGCATCGACTTGGATCGAAAACTGTTTGGTCTCGTCGGCCCCACCGACAGTAGCCGTTGCGTACGTATCGGATTTGATCGCTCCACTTGGCATATTGGTGCGCCAGATTTCAGTGCCATTCAGGTAGACCACGGCACCGTCGTCCCGCTGCATGGAGAGAGTAAGATCGTCCAGGCGATCGACAAGTGGCACGTGGAAACTTTGGCCGAAGTAGGTGGTTATGTTCTTGTTCTGGTCATCGTCACCGTAGTCGAGTATGGTAGAAACTCGGTTGCCATAGCCCAATGGCGCAGGTCCTCGCTCTAAGTGGGTGTAGTTGATGGGATTCTGCCAAGGCCAATTGCGCACGGCCACGTTGCTCTTGTCCAGATAGTACCAGTTGTTTCCCCAAGGAATCACTGGTTTTGCAACCAGTTGATAGGATTCGGATGAGAGGTCAAAACCCGTCAAATAGCGTCTATACATTGCATTGAAAAATCCTTCAGCATATCTCTCGTATCTTGAGAGTTTGAGTCTAAGATTACCTTGGCGTCCCCCCAGCGACTGGGTTTCCGAATCCCAGTAGAGCAGTGTAAAGCTGCCATTCCGTCTGATCAAACGCCAAATGGTGTTGCCATTCGAATCCAAGTTTTGATTGCCATGCTCATCGACGTCGAGTCCAATCGTAATCGATTCAGTGGACTGATTGTTCCCACCAGATACACGTTCATAAACGCCAACAAAATCGGGAACAGTTTTGTAGGACTCTCCTGCAAGCCTAGCCAGGACGGGATTGGGTGTTGGAATCGCCACGTCTGACGGCACGGTTTCTTCTGGGAAACACTTTCCCCACTTTTCGGTCAGACTCTCTTCGCATGGACTCCAATCCAGTCCGGATATTTCGAAGACCGAACATGCGCGTTTTCCAAATTCACCACATTGACCCTTGGCGCTGTCCATCAGTGTATACGTCCATAAATAGCTCACATCAAATTCGACACCTACACCTACTTCAATGGAAAACCCATAAGACCAAGCGAACCCCAAATCGTTTTCGGGAACAACGGTGCTATAGAGATCCTTTTCGTGGCCTGATGGGAACCACAATGCTAAAGCAGCCCCTACCTTGTAACCACCAGCGACTGTGAAGCCGTTGCTGCCACCTGATAGCTCTTCCGGCGGGATGAACCAAAGCCCAAGCTGCAACGAAGCGGAAGCGCCTGCTGAAAAGCCATACTTTGAGCTATATGAGTCATACCCGTCTGGGGTCCCATTGACCGTATCAATTGCTATTCCCATTTCGTAATCAGCACCGGCTACCACAGCGGCATCAATGGTGAAGCCAATGGTGACTGTCCGGATAAAGGGCAGAGCGCCCGAATTTGCCCTGGATGGTCTAAAACCAACCAGTTGATTCTGGGCCGGCTTTCGCCCTTGCGCGATTTGAAGGGCATTCAACTTCTCGATAAACGCATTGGTGCCCAGCCGCTTCTGAATCTCTGCGAATCGCTCGGCTTCGATCAACCGTGAAAACTCTCCGGATGAAAAGAATGCCATGTTTTTCTCGCTGGTGATGGTCTCAAGAAAGTCATCCACGGCCTCAAGGATTGCACGATTTTCAGACATAAAAGCATCTACGTCCGCTTGGACATTTGGCCCAAGGGTTGGCTCGGCCACACATTTGCCATAGGCAAAATCCTCAAACAGGCCACTGTCGCAGGAATTCATGCGCTCGGTGAGCAGACACGGACGTTGACCTTCTGCACCACAATCAAGCACAGGCTTCGGTGCCGGTCGCACGCAGCGGTTGCGGCTGAAATCCTCCACCAGCCCGCTATTGCATGAAGGAACCCGCTCTGTGATCAGGCAGGGGCGCTGGCCGTTGGCTCCACAAACGGGCCGGGGCGTGGGCGTGCTGGTGGGAACCGGCGTGGGTCGCACGCAGCGGTTGCGGCTGAAATCCTCCACCAGCCCGCTATTGCATGAAGGAACCCGCTCTGTGATCAGGCAGGGGCGCTGGCCGTTGGCTCCACAAACGGGCCGGGGCGTGGGCGTGCTGGTGGGAACCGGCGTGGGGCGCACGCAGCGGTTGCGGCTGAAATCCTCGATGAGACCGCTGTTACACGAGGGAATCCGTTCAAAGACCGAGCAGGGGCGTTGATTGTTTCCGCCACAGTTGCTTTGGGCTTGGGCAGGCGCCGACAATCCCTGATCAAACGTGATGACAAATGCTGCCATCCCCAGCAGCACGAAGGCCAACATGGTCCAGAATCGACGTATTTGGGAGGTGGGAAGCTGACTTTTCATTTCATTTCTCCTTTGCGTTCGGTTGTGTTTAGCTAAAAATTGCCAAAGTGGTTGGCGGCGACAAACACAACTATAGCCAAGGCTTGTGATCAATTTGTGATCAACGGAATAAAGGGATTTGCCCAACCCTATGATCGTCCCG
>JAHEML010000347.1:0-1908 GCA_024643705.1 Caldilineaceae bacterium
AATTAAAGACATCAACGATGGCGATATTGTGCCCGGCACAGTGGCGCGCATCGTACCCTATGGCGCATTTATCGATATCGGCGTTGGCACAGACGCCTTGCTACATGTACGGGAGATGGGCAATAACTATGTCGCCAAACCCGAAGATGTGGTGAAATTGGGTGAAGCATTGGACGTGCGTATTCTCGCCGTCAATCGCCGCCGCCGCCGCATCGACGTGAGCTTGAAAGGGCTGCGCGACGAGCCGGAACCCGAAATTGCGGAAATGGCCGAAGCTGCTGCCGCGTTGGGCGTGCAGGAAGACGAGGTTGTTGTCGACACCTTCGAGAATGTGGAGGTGCTTTCGCCCATGGAACTGGCCTTCAAGCGGGCTATGGAGGCCGAAGGTGTAGAAGTACCAGCCGCCGTATCGACCAAGCGCCGGGGCAGCCGCAGCAAGAAAAACCGCTCCATGCAAGATGAGATCATTCGCCGCACCCTGGAAACCATGCGGGAATAGGCGGTCGATTTCACAAATACGAGGGGCGACGGAGCAATTCCGCCGCCCCTTTTTTTGTTTTTCAACGCACCTTCGCAACTCTGCGTTACATTGTATTCTCTCTTTGCCCAATCCACTTCACGCTAAAGAATGGACACAGACCATGAACATCCAATCCAAAACAGCCCTTATTACCGGTGGGGCACATCGGGTGGGCAAGGCCATCACCCTGGACTTGGCGCGAGCCGGGGCCAATGTGGTCATCAATTACAACTCTTCGGCGGACGCGGCAATCGAAACGGCGCGTGAAGCCGAAGCACTGGGTGTGCAGGCCCTCGCCATTCAATGTGACATCGCCGACCTGGCCGGAGTGCAAGCCATGATTGCCCAGATTGTCGAGCGCTTTGGCGGGCTGGACATCCTGGTCAACAACGCCGACTATTTCGGTAAGCACCCCTTCCCGACAAACGATTACACCATTTGGCAGCGGGTCATCGACATCACCGTCAACGGCAGCTATTACGTGAGCAACGAGTGCGCGCCCCTGATTCTGGCTGCGGGGGGCGGCGCGATTGTCAATATTGTCGATCTTTCCGTCTGGCAACCCTGGAAAGGCTACACTGCCCACGCGGTCGCCAAAGCCGGATTGATGGCCCTGACCCAACAGATGGCCCTGGAACTCGCGCCCACAGTGCGGGTGAACGCGGTGGCCCCAGGACCCGTGTTGCCCCCGCCCGATTACACAGAAGCCCAGTTGGCCGTGGTGAAAACAGGAACCCTGCTTCAGCGCTGGGGACGGGCCGAAGATGTGGCCCAGGCCGTGCGCTTTCTGGTGGAAGCCGAATACATTACCGGAGATGTGATCTTTGTGGATGGGGGCGAGCGTTTTGCCCGGCGTCCGGGGTAACGATAGGGGCGAGAAGCTCTATTTTTAACGCAAAGATGCAAAGACGCACAGACGCAAAGGGGATGCAGATTTCTCTGCATCTTTGCTACTTTGCTATTTTGAGTTGAAGCTTTTTCCATTCCGACACCCTGAATATCCATCCTGGAACTTCCGCACAACCTGGGCTACAATAGCCTTACCAGCTGGGCTGCCCATCCATCATTCTTCTCCATCGGTGCGCCCGGTCAATTCTGCCCGCCATCCACCGGGAGCACCGCGATGCCCAACTCCTTGGCCACCACCGCCCAACTTGCCTGCCCCAATTGCGGCCATGATTTTCAGGCCCAGGTCTGGCTGATTGTGGACGCGGCTGAGCACGCTGACCTGCTGGAACGGGCCACAGAGGGTAATCTGCACGACATGCCGTGTCCGCGTTGCGGCGACGTGGGGACGATCGATGCGCCGTTGCTGATTTTCAATCCAGACACCCATAGACTGAAAGGCCCAGAGGAAGAACGATTGATGCTTGTTTTTTCGCCGGCCA
>JAHEML010000347.1:1918-5140 GCA_024643705.1 Caldilineaceae bacterium
GAGAGTGCAATAGGCTGGCAGGATGAGTGGGTGGCCCACATGCCCATTGTTCCCCGCCATCTGCTGCCCGTTCTTCTCTCAAATGAGGTGCATGCAGCGTTGGCAGATTTGCAGACCGCCGTAGTCACCGCCCTGGAGAGCCTGCGCCAAGATGACCCTATCATCTACAGCCAGGTGGAAGAGGCTGCCCGGCATCATTTGGCTGGCGACTCTGTTACAGTGTATGAATAGAATTGCAGCGAGAGATTCAGAGCGCATTTGCGCGTATTTCCCACTTCTTATACAATTACAAAACCGTTTTAGAAATCGCAAATAAGTGCAGAAAAATCGTCGGTTGACCGATCTGTAGCGCCACCGGCCACCAGCTACCTGCCATCTGCCACTTTACCCCGGAGGCCCGCCATGCCTGGTCTACGCAAAGTCTTTCCCTATGCCCGCCCCTATAAATGGATGCTGGTGCTGGGACTCTTTACCACTGTTCTGCCTGTGCTCATGGAACTGGTGACCCCCGCGATGCTGCGGGTTGTCATCGACGAGGGCATCAAAGGCCAGGACATGAGCCGCATCTGGTACGGCGCGGGGATGATGCTGCTGGCTGCCATCGTCGGCGCGGTGACGACCATCGGCCAGGGCATTGCCCGTGCCCAGATTTCCCAGGGCATCGCCTTTGACCTGCGTAACAAGCTCTTTCGCCACATTCAGGCTTTTTCCTTCGCCAATCTGGATCAAGCCCAGACCGGGCAACTGATGACCCGTATTTCCAGCGATGTGGACGTGGTGCGCATGTTTATGAGTGCAGGGCTGGCGCTACTCATCCGTGCCGGGCTGATGATCATCGGCAGTGTGGTGATGATGCTTTTGATCGACGTGCAGCTAACCCTCTGGATGTTTGGCACCCTGGCCCTGGCTTCGGTAATTATTCGCTTCTTTTTGACGCTGGCTTCCCCCCTCTTTTCTCAGGTGCAGCAACGGCTGGGAGCGCTTAACACGACTGTTCAGGAGAGTCTGGCTGGTATCCGGGTGGTGAAGGCCTATGTGCGCGAACAACATACCATCGACCGTTTCGCTGATAATAACGTGGCCTATATGGAGAAGAATATCCAAGTTGGGCGCTATTTGGCTCTGGTGATGCCCGCGCTGCTGGTGCTGACCAATGTAGGGGCAACGATTGTCATTTGGAGGGGCGGGCTGGACGTGATCGGCGGGCGACTGAGCCTGGGCGAACTGGTGGCATTGAACAACTACCTCATGATCGGCATGTCACCCCTGCTGCTATTGAGCAACATTTTGTCCATGGTCTCACGGGCCGAGGCATCGGCCAAGCGCATTGCCGAAACCCTGGAAACCGTACCTGCCATTCATCCCCCTGTGGTGGCCCAACGCCCCGAAAAAGTGCGCGGTGGCGTCGAGTTCGAGAATGTGGCCTTCCATTATTTTGGCTCCCGCAAGGCGGCACCTGTCTTGCGTCCATCGAACGGAACAGCCAACGCAGGTGCGAATGGCACAAACGGCATGGGCCGCGAGCTCTCCGTGGGCGAAGAGGTGCTGGACGGAGTAAGTTTCCGGGTGTCACCTGGGCAGAAGGTGGCCCTGATGGGGGTGACTGGGGCTGGCAAGAGCACCCTGCTCAATCTCATCCCCCGCTTCTATGACGTGACCGGCGGGTGTATTTGTGTGGATGGAGTTGATATTCGCCAGTGGAGTCCAGTCGATCTGCGTAAAAATGTGGGTGTTGTCATGCAAGAAAACACCCTCTTTAGCGGGACGGTGCGCCAGAATATCGCCTACGGCCACCCGGATGCCAGCATGGACGAGATTGTCACCGCGGCCGAAGCGGCCCAGGCTCACGACTTTATTATGCGTATGCCCGATGGCTACGACAGCCTGGTGGAGAACCGGGGCGGCAACTTCTCTGGCGGCCAGAAGCAGCGCATCGCCATTGCCCGCGCCTTGCTCATCAAACCGGCTATTTTGCTGCTGGACGATAGCACCAGCGCGGTAGACCTGGAAACCGAAGTGCGTATTCAGGATGCGCTGTCCGAGTTGCTCTCCGAAACGACAACTTTCCTCATTGCCCAGCGCATCAGCAGTGTGCTGGATTCGGACCAGATTCTCATTTTGGATGAGGGTAGGATTGCCGGACAGGGAACCCACGCTGAATTGTTGGCGGGAAATGAGATCTATCAGGAAATCTATCGATCCCAGTTTGGGGAGACAATCCAATGACAGTCCAAAAACCACCCCAACCCATGCGCCTGGGCTTTGGCGGCGGCGGGATGATGACCGGCGAGTCCGCGGCCAATATTCGCCAGACATTGACCCGGCTTCTGACCTATCTGCGTCCCCACCGGGCGCGGCTGCTGATCGTGGCTGTCTTTGTGATCGTCAGCACCTGGCTCCGTCTCTATGGCCCGGCACTCATGGGGCAGGCCATAGACCAGTATGTGCAACCGGGCGATGGCCCCGGGCTGGCCCGACTCAGCCTTCTACTGATCGGTGTCTATCTGGTCACCGGTTTTACCTCTGGGGTGCAGTCCCTTTTTATGGTAAATATCGGGCAGAATTTCGTGGCAGAGCTACGTACACGGGTCTTCAACCACTTACAGATGCTCTCTATGGCGTTTCATGATCGCAATCAGGTAGGCGATCTGATGAGCCGGGTGACCAACGACACCGACGCCATCAACCGCACACTCTCCGACGGGCTGATCGAATTTCTCTCTAACATTCTGCTCTTGGCCGGCACCTTTGTGGCCATGTATTTTCTCAACTGGCAGTTGGCAACGGCCATGCTGGTGGTTTTGCCGCTGATGATCTGGGTTACCACCATTGTCACCAAGCGCAGCCGGGTCGCTTTTCGCGATGTGCAGCGTCATACAGGACGGCTGAATGCAGTGATGGAGGAGAATATCGCGGGCGCACGCATCGTCAAAGCCTTCGCCCGGGATGTGGAGACCTTCGCCCAGTTCGAGGAGGTGAACTGGGCCAATCGTCGGGCTGGGCAGAAAGCGGATGTGATCACCGCCGCGCTGGGGCCAATGTTCACCACCATGATGACGATTGCCATCGCAGTTACCGCGCTGGTCGGTGGCTGGCTGGCTCTGCAAGGGTCGATGAGTGTGGGCGTGCTGGCGACATTTGTCATCTACACCATGAACTTTTTTCGCCCCATGCGGGGTATCGCCATGCTCTACAATCAGGTGCAGGCCGCCATTGCCGGGG
>JAHEML010000004.1 GCA_024643705.1 Caldilineaceae bacterium
TAGCGTCCAGGTGAGCAAAGGTCGTGGCCGGGGCTGGGTCCGAGTAGTCATCGGCAGGCACATAGACAGCCTGCATGGATGTAATCGAGCCGGTCTTGGTAGAAGTGATGCGCTCCTGTAACTGGCCCATGTCCGTGCCCAGGGTAGGCGCATACCCCACCGCGCTGGGCAGGCGGCCCAACAGAGCAGACACTTCGGAGCCAGCCTGCACAAAGCGGAAGACGTTGTCGATGAAGAGCAGAACGTCGCGGCCTTCGTCCCGGAAGTATTCGGCCATTGTCACACCGGTCAACCCTACGCGCAAACGTGCGCCGGGGGGTTCGTTCATCTGGCCGAAGACCATGACAGTGGACTTCAACACGCCAGAATCGCTCATTTCGTGCCAGAGGTCGTTGCCTTCGCGGCTGCGTTCGCCCACGCCAGCAAAAACAGAGTAACCGCTGTGGAATTCGGCCACATTGTTGATCAGTTCGGTGATGACGACGGTCTTGCCCACACCTGCGCCGCCGAAAATACCCGTCTTGCCACCCTTGGTAAAGGGGGCGATCAGGTCAATCACTTTTACACCGGTCTCGAAAATTTCGGCCTTGGTGCTGCGATCAGAAAAAGAAGGCGGCTGGCGGTGAATGGGGTAATAATCATCTGCCTCGACAGGTGCGTCACTGTCGATGGCCTTGCCTGTCACATCAAAAATACGCCCCAATGTGGCTGGGCCAACAGGCACGGTAATCGGCGCGCCGTAAGAATAGCATTCAGTGCCTCGGCGCATACCATCAGTGGTGCTCATGGCAACAGCACGCACCGAGCCGCCACCCAAGTGCTGCTGCACTTCGCAGGTGAGGGTGCTGCCGTCCATATCCACGTAGACAGCGTCGTAGATTTCGGGCAATTTGCCGCTGGGAAAAGCAAAGTCTACCACCGGGCCGACGACGGTACTTACCGTCCCCACAAGTTTGGCGTTGTTTCCATTTTCTGCCATAAGTTTCGCTCCGTATACTCCGGTAGTCGGTGACTACGTGTCAATGCGGTGTCAATGCGGTTCAGTACGATTTCGGCGGCTCTGTATAACCCTACGCTCCAGCCACGCTGCCGCCGATAATATCCATCAGTTCCCGGGTGATGCCTTCTTGGCGGGCCTTGTTGTAACGCAAGGTCAGGTCATCCACCAGCTCGTTGGCTGCTTCGGTCGCGTTACGCATAGCCACCATGCGGGCCGAGTGCTCACTGGCCGCAGATTCGTAGACTGCCTGCAAGACCTGTACTTCGGTAAAGCCAATGATCACCTGAGAAAGTACTGCCGCGGGGCTTGGCTCAAAAATATAATCAGGGGCCATGGCTACCGACGGTTCGGCTGGTTCTACCGGCAATAGCTTCTGCACAGCTGGTTGTTGCACCAGGGTATTAACAAAGTCGGTATAGATCGCGTATACCTGGTCGAACCTGCCAGTGCGATAATCGTCGATGAGAATGCGGGTGATAGGCGAAATATCGTTGGTGGTGGGTGTATCGCCCAGCCCCATAAATTCGGCCCGCACCACGGGATCATAACGCATCAGCCAATCCCGGCCTTTGCGTCCGACTGTGATCACTTCTACTTCTTTGCCTTCGGCCCGCTGCTTGCGCATAAACTGGGCTGTGGTGCGCATGATATTCGCATTGAATCCACCAGCCAGACCGCGATCCGCCGTGACGAGCAGAACGCCCACACGTTTGACTTCGGCCCTCTCGTTGATCAATGCGTCCAGATCGCCTTCAGTGGTGTTCAAGCGCGCGATATAGCTTAGAACTTCCTGGGCCTTTTTGGCATAGGGGCGGGTTGCCAACACCTGGTTCTGCGCCCGGCGCATTTTGGATGCAGCCACCGCCTCCATAGCCTTTGTGACCTGGGAGATGTTCTTGACAGAACGTATACGGCGTCTAATTTCTCGTGTACTGGGCAAGAGACCCTCCCTTTGAATAGGGAATAATTCAAACGACCACAAAGGCACTAAGCCACGAAGACGTTGTTACAATTCCCCTTTGTGTCTTCATACCTTTGTGGTTGACTTCTGATTATTCAGCACTCCAACCGTTGTTGAAGTCTGCCAAGGCTAGCCGCAACGAATCCACGCTCTCGTCGGGCAGGGTCCCTGTGCGCAAGACATTCTGGCCGATTTCTGGGTGATTGGAATCCATATAGCTGTGCATATCCGATTCCCACTTCTTCACCTGGGCCACTGGCACTTTGTCCACAAAACCGTTGGTCACAGCATAGAGGCTGAAGACCTGATGGTCTTGGGACATGGGCCGGTACTGGGGCTGTTTCAGGATTTCCTGAATCCGCTGCCCACGGCTTAGCTGGCGCTGGGTCGAGGCATCGAGATCGCTGCCGAATTGGGCAAAAGCAGCCAATTCTCGAAACTGGCTGAATTCCAGTTTCAGGCGACCGGCAACCCGCTTCATCGCTTTGGTTTGGGCCGAGCTACCTACACGGCTCACCGAAAGGCCCACATTCAACGCAGGACGAATACCGGCGTAGAAGAGGTCGCTTTCCAGGAAAATCTGGCCGTCGGTGATGGAAATCACGTTGGTGGGAATGTAGGCCGACACATCGCCCGACTGGGTTTCGATGATGGGCAGAGCGGTCAGGCTACCACCGCCGGATGCCTCGTCCATACGTGCGGCCCGCTCCAGCAAACGGCTGTGGAGATAGAAAACATCGCCGGGGTAAGCTTCGCGACCAGGCGGGCGGCGCAGGAGCAAGGAAACCTGGCGATAGGCCTGGGCATGTTTGGAAAGGTCGTCAAAGACGATCAGTGCATCCCGACCCTGCTCCATAAACTCTTCGCCCATGGAAGTACCGGCGAATGGGGCCAGGAATTGAAGGGCCGCCGGGTCCGACGCCGATGCTGTAACCACAATCGTGTGATCCATCGCACCATAGTTATCCAAAATCTGCACCACCTGGGCCACGGTCGATTGCTTTTGACCAATGGCAACATAGATGCAGATCAGGTTCTTGCCCTTTTGATTGATGATCGTGTCGATGGCGACAGCGGTTTTACCCGTCTGCCGGTCACCAATGATCAACTCGCGCTGGCCTCGACCGATGGGGATCAACGCATCAATCGCAGTGACACCCGTCTGTACGGGGGTATTCACCGACTTGCGACTGACTACACCAGGGGCAATGCGCTCCACATTGCGGAATTTATCCGTGTCGATGGGGCCTTTGCCGTCCAGGGGCTGACCGATAGCGTTGACCACTCGGCCAATCAGTGCGTCGCCTACAGGAACAGAGGCAATGCGCCCTGTGCTGCGTACCAGGTCGCCTTCTTCGATGGACGTGTACTCGCCCATAATGATAACGCCGACCGTATCCTCGTTGAGGTTCTGCACCATGCCCACAACGCCGGATTTGGTGAATTCTACCAGTTCCGAAGCCATGACGCCGCGCAAGCCGGAGATAATGGCGATGCCGTCACCGACTTCGACCACCTCGCCCACGTCGACCTGACGAGGAGCAGCTTGAAAATTGAGAATCTGCTTCTTGAGTAAAGAAGTGAAATCTTGGGTGATATCTTCAGTACGAATCGCCATAGGCGTCCCTCTCTTTCAAAGTCAGGTTGCGACTAGCGCACCGTCGAGGCGATGACCTCGCGCAGGGCAGTCAAGCGGCTGGCTACTGTGTGATCGATCAGGTTGTCGCCTACCCGCACCCGCAAACCGCCCATTAAGGACGAGTCTACGCGGAAGGTAAACGCAAGCCCATCGCCGTGCTTGGCAGTCAATTGCTGGCGCAATTGGTTTTTTTCCGCCTCGCTCAATTCCACAGCGCTGACAATTTCGGCTTCTTGGGGGGCTGACTGATCGCTTAGGCTGCTGCGCAAAGATGCGCCGACAGAACCGAGCAGATTCAGGTCGCCTTCCTGGGCAAGCATATTCAGAAAATTCTGAACCTCGGCAGGAGTTCCCGCCGGAATCAGTTTGCCCAGTTGGGCCAAACGCCCGTCCAACTCTTTGCTGGAATCGTTCAACGCCGCCAGGGTATTGCCTTGCGCCAGCGCATCCGCGACAGAAGAGAGTGTCCCCTGCCATTGCTCGACGATCGCTTCCAGGATGGCCTGTGCATATCGGTCGGCTTTCATGCGCTGTGTACTCATTTGCCACTCCCGCTCTGTAGAGCCAGATACTCATTTACAAAGCGTTCCTGCTCGTCCCGGTTTTGCAGTTCTCGCCCCAGCAGTTGCTCGGTAGCAGTGATAGCCAGATCAGCAACCTGCTTTTTGGCCTCGGCCATCACAGTCTGCACTTGGGCTTCTGCATCGGCCTGGGCTTTCATGCGAATGTCTGTTGCCTCTGTGTCGGCCCGGGAGCGAATCTCTTGTGCGATCCGTTCGGCATCACGCGCCGATTGGGCACGCACTTCTGTTGCTTCGCGTCGTGCTTCTTCCAGAATTTTCGCCCGTTCCTTTTCTGCCTCGGCGGCAGCGTTGGAAGAGCGTTCCACATCCTTCAGGCTCTGGGCAATGCGTTCTTTGCGCTTTTCCAGCATGTTTAGCACAGGCTGGTAGAGAAAGAGTCGCAGCAGAACCATCAGGATGACGAAGTTGACGATCTGCGAGAGCAGCAGGGGGCCACTAATGCCAAGTTGTCCTAGTACTTCGCCCAAAATGTACCTCCTGATTCGTTAGCGTCGCTTGGTGGCGACGATCTTCAGCACCGATGAACGAAAATCTTAGACGAATTTGACCAGCAGCGAAACAACCAGCGCATAGATCGCGATGGCTTCGGCAAACGCAAAGCCGAGAATCATGTTGGTCTGCACCAGACCAGAAGCTTCCGGGTTGCGACCCATCGCTTCGACTGCTTTCGCACCAATCAGACCCACGCCGATGCCGGGGCCGATAGCACCCAGGCCGATGGCCAGGGCAGCGCCGATTTCCTTGGCAGCTTGAACATCCATGTTTTGCACTCCTTGTGTTGAACAGAGATACCGAAGAAAAGAGTTTGGAAATTAGTGATTGAGGTCGGGAGCAGGCAACCGCCCACTTCCAAATCCCCCTTCTCTAATCTCTAATGATGATCGTCGTGACCAACCATCGCCGTTGAGAAAAAGACTACAGCCAGCATCATAAAGACGAAGGCTTGAATAAAACCGACGAAGAGTTCCAACCCATAGAAAGGCATGGGCAGGAGAAAAGCAACCAGAAACGCCATGACTGCCAACAGCACTTCACCTGCAAAGATATTGCCAAAGAGACGAAAGGCGAAGCTGATGATTTTGGCGATTTCGGAAATCAATTCCAGGATGCCCACCACGCCAAAGATAGCGCCCATGAACCCCTTACCACCAAAATTGAAGAATTTCTTGAAATATTTGCCGCCCAGAGCGCTAATGCCGTAATACTGGACCATAATCATGGTGATCAGCGCCAAGGCAAATGTCACATTCAAATCGGCGCTGGGGGCACGGAGCAGGGGCACAAATTTGGCGTGTCCCTCTTCTTCGGCGGCGAAGAGCGAAAAGGCTGCTGTCTCATCAGCCGCGGCCACTTTCTCCTCGATGACAAGGCTATGGCCACCCTCTTCTTTCTCTGCCCCATGGTAGATTCCAATGCTTCCCACACCAGGGATCAGCCCAGAGTAGTTGCTGACGATGACAAAGAAAAAGATCGTCATGGCAATGGGGAAGAAGCGCTTGGCATTCTTGCCAGCCACATTCTCCAGGAGGGTGTACAACGCCTCAATCACCATCTCCATCACATTCGCCAGACCACTGGGTACGCCCTCTTTCAGGCTGGCACGGGTCATCAGAGCCAGAACAATGAGGATAATATCCACGATCAGGGTTGTTAACAGGGCGTTGGTGAACCATGCCGGTCCATGCTCTAGCAGCGGTTCGGCGGCTAGAGAGACATGTGGCGAAGACATCAGGGGTTTCAAGATGATACTCCCCACCAGCAGCACGATCACCCCTAGGGTGATGTTGCGGCGGCGAGGATTTTGCACAAGGTTTGTGAAGAATCCAACAAGTTTAGTCACTGGCTATACCCCCTCATCGAGCAAAATTCGGTTCAGTCAGATAGTCGAACAATCTGCCTCATCCAGGTGAAGTTGATCCAGCACAAAAGGCTATTCGCCTGATCCTACGTTTTCTTCGGGTTCGCTCACGGCTGCTTCGCTGTCTGCTGCATCATGGGGAGCAACCAGTTGAATCACTCGTTCCATTTCGGCCAGCACCGACCGGCTGACAACAAAGGCCACAATGGGGATTGAGACAATCCCGGCGATCATGAGCATAGAGATGGACGAGGGAAAAAGTACATCCACACCCAGCCCGATTAACAACGGAATGGCAACGCTGACGACGAAAATAACTGAAAGCCGCCAGACATTGATACGCTCGGACTGCACGAACAGCTCCTGATCATCTTTCACAGCAAGCAAGATCGGCCGTCGATTCGTACACTGTCGGCATACAAGCCTGAAATTTCGTAGAAGTGCGAATAGTATACCTTCTGTCGGGACATTGCGCAAATTTTCACAGGCGCAAATGAAATAAGGTTTGCTACCCAGTTCGGCTCCGTCGCGCCGCACGCCGGGCTTCGCGTTCTGCTCTCCGATCGGTCGCGCCTCCGCTTTCGGTGCTGCTGCTGTCGGCCTCGCGCATGGCGGATAGGTAGCGCATGGAAGATTCGTCGTTGCCGTTCAGTGTGTCGGCGGCGTAGATGCTATGGCGAATCTCTTTTTCCAGCGGGTTGGTGATGGCGCACGTCATCCCCGCGGCGATTGCCATGGCGATAAATGTGGCATTGAGCAGGGCACGGTTGGGCATGCCAAAGCTGATGTTGCTGGCCCCGCACATGGTATTGCAGCCCAATTCTTCCCGGATCATGCGTACAATGGCGAAGAGTGTACGCCCAGCGTTGTCCACTGCGCCCACGGGCATGGCCAATGGGTCGATGATCACATCCTCTGGGGGGATGCCGTAGGTGGCGGCTCGATCCACAATCCGTTTGGCGATGGCAAAGCGCTCTTTGGGATCAAAACTGATGCCGGTTTCGTCGTTGCTAATGGCAATGACCGGCACTTTGTATTCGGCGATGACTGGGAAAATCGCTTCCATCCGCTCTTCTTCGCCGGTGACACTGTTGACGATGGGCCTGCCTTTGGCCGCTTTCAGCCCGGCGATGAGCGCAGGCACAACGCTGCTGTCGATGCAAAGAGGGATGTCCGTCACGGCTTGGACTGTTTCCACCGCCCGCACCATCAGTTCTGGCTCGATCTTTTGGGGGATGGCACTAGGCACGCCCGCGTTGATGTCGAGAATGTGTGCGCCGGCAGCCACCTGGGCCAATGCATCGGCCACCACCCGGCTAAAGTCGCCAGCCTGCATTTCGGCGGCCAGACGCTTGCGGCCAGTCGGGTTGATGCGTTCGCCAATAATCACAAAGGGACGATCTGGCCCGATAACAACAGTTTGGGTGGGCGATTTGACAACAGTTTCCACTGGGTGTCCTCGTATCTATAATTCAGTCTATCGTTCAGTCTGTATTGTATCAGTCTATATTTGGAAGTGGTATCTCTATTCAGTTGCTCGACTACATGATACCGTGGATTCTGCTGCCATGTCCAGGCAAATCCATGCCAAACCCTGCCAATGGCGCTTGCATTTTTGTTCTTTGATGCTCAGAACATCTAAAACAAGCACCCGAAGCTCATAGCCCCCCAAACCAGATGCCCCCAATGATGATTCCGGCGATGGGGGGTTCAAGTAGACTGATCAGGGTGGAGGTTAGAACCAGCAGGGCGGTGGCCCCGATGAGCAGCCGGT
This sequence comes from Caldilineaceae bacterium, assembly GCA_024643705.1. Taxonomy (GTDB): domain Bacteria; phylum Chloroflexota; class Anaerolineae; order Caldilineales; family Caldilineaceae; genus JACQGT01. The sequence continues at coordinate 7,817 of JAHEML010000004.1, forward strand.
TTTGCTGCAAGACTTCGCGCCAGGAAAGCCGGGGGATCAAAGTCGATACTTCGCCCAGTGATCCCGTAGTGCCAAAGAGAAGACGACGCACTTCGCGCACATCTCTGGGTCTTTCGTCCGGATGCATTGCCAGGGATTGAAAGATGGCCCGCTCGGTGCGTGCGGAGAGATTTGGGTGAACCTCTCGCAGGGGTATCAGTGACCCTGGCTGCAAAAAGCGCTCTTTGGCATCTTGGGGTGGGTTGCCGGCCAACAAGTGGTACAGTGTGGCTCCCACACTATAGATGTCCGTGCGGACATCCGTGTGGCCGGTATCGCCGCCATATTGCTCCAGGGGTGTATAGGCCGCAGTGCCCCGCCCCTGCACCACGGTCACTGTACGGGTGTCGTCGGGCTGCATCACTTTCACCAGGCCAAAATCGACCAGCTTGACCCGACCCTGGGGTGTCAATTTGATGTTGCTGGGCTTGATGTCCCGGTGGAGTACAGCTGGCTCTTGGCTGTGCAGATATTCTAGGGCGTCGAGCAATTGGGAAGCCCAACCCAATACCTGGGATTCGGAGAGCGGATTGTTGTGTTGTTTGCTCTCCATCAAAATATCCTGCAAGTCACGCCCGGCCACAAAGTCCATCACCAAGTATTCCCGGCCATTTTCGGAAAAATAGTCCGAAACTTTTGGTAAATTGGGGTGATCCAAGCGGGCGAGGACGCTGGCTTCTTGATAAAACTGTTCGATGGTCTGTTCGAGAGGTTGATCGGGATCGGTCAGATTGGTCAATAGTTCGGGCAGAATTTCTTTGACAGCACAGATCCGGCCTTCCAAACGTAGGTCCTTGGCCTGGTAGACGGCCCCCATCCCACCGCGGCCCGCCAAGTGTACGATCTCGTACCGTTCGCGTAAAGTTGCGCCTTTTTCCAGCAAAGCAGCCACAATGCAAAGTTCCTCTAGCCAACAAACTATATTTTCGGTATAATGCTAGCGTACCGCAATCATTATACTATGCATTTTCTGAGTGGATGAATGGACCTATGAGCGAAACCTCGGTAACCGAAGATTTAGTTGCTCCACAACCTTCTGCCAGAGGCACTGGTCACCGCGAAAACGCGATGCTGATTTTGCGCCACGGAGCCGAAGCGGGCAAGCGTTGGCCTCTCCATCGGGAAGACGAACTGCTGATTGGTCGCGAGGAGGATTGTGATATTCCCCTGCCAGACCGACAGGTCAGCCGCAACCATGCGCGTATCTTCTGGGAGAATGACAGCTATTATCTCGAAGATATGAAATCGAAGAATGGCACCCATCTCAACGGCGAAGAAGTGAAAAGCGCAGTTGCCCTGGAAGATGGCGACGAGATACAGATCGCATTGCGCTTCAAACTGGCTTTTGTCGATGCCGGAGCCACCGCCCCCCTGACATTGGGCGAGAGCCTGCCAGGGCTGCGGCTGGATATGGAAACCCGGCAGGCTTGGGTGAACAACCAATTGATCGATCCGCCCTTGAGCCTGCACCAATACCGCTTGCTCCATGCTTTGTGGGAATCAGGCGGCAGCGTGGTTACCCGAGAGGAGATCATCAACATTGTCTGGCCCGAAGCCAGTGGCGAAGGTGTGAGCGAGCAGGCGATTGATGCACTGGTGCGTCGTCTGCGCGAGCGAATTGATGAGTGTGATGCCGAATACCGCTACATCGTCACCGTGCGCGGCCACGGTTTTCGCCTGGACAACCGCTGATTCATGCAGAAAATTCGCCCAGAGAATGTGCGGCCTCATCAGATTGACCCCGAATCCACAAACGGTGCCGGGGAGACAGTGGAAGTGTCACCCGGCGAACCGTTGGGTCTCTATGTGCACATCCCCTTTTGCGAAAAGAAATGCCCCTACTGCGATTTCAATACATATGCCAAGCTGGACAATCTCTTCCAGCCCTATGTGGATGCCCTCTGCCTTGAACTGGAAATGTGGGCAGAGCGCCTGAACGGACGCACGGTTCACACAATTTTTCTGGGCGGTGGCACGCCAACTGTCCTCACAGTGGCCCAGTTGGCCCAGATTGTTGATACCATTCAGCGAACCTATTGCCTTGCTGCCGACTGTGAGATCACAAGCGAGGCCAACCCTGGCACAGTTGATCAGGCCAAATTTGCTGGATTGGTCGGGCTTGGTGTCAATCGGTTGAGCATGGGTGTGCAAAGTTTTGATCCCGCCGAACTCTCTTTTCTGGGCCGTATTCACTCTGTGGATGATGTGAAAAACGCCTACGCCGCGGCCCGTTCCGCTGGCTTCGACAACATCAATCTCGATTTTATCTTTGGCCTGCCGAATCAGTCCCCAGCTACATGGGCATCCACCCTAAACGCCGCCATCGCGCTTGCGCCAGAACATCTCAGCCTCTACAGTCTGATCGTGGAACCGGAGACACCTCTCTTTCATTGGGTGCAGACGGGTCGCGTTCCCGACACGGACGATGATCTGGCGGGCGAGCTTTACGAAGCAGCTATGACGATGCTGGCCGATGCTGGTTATGTGCAGTACGAAGTTTCCAACTGGGCAAAAAGTAGGCGACTGGCGATTGGCGATTCGAGGCTGCTTCCTAGCGATGGGACTGCTACCCAGTCACGGGTCTCTCATCTCTGCGCTCATAATCTCATCTATTGGCGAAACCAGGAATATATTGGGGTGGGGCCAGGCGCGCATAGCCATATGCGTCTGCCCTTTGCACACCCGACCGCCAATCCAACAGATGGCGCGGTTGCCCTGCGTTGGGGCAACCGCAAAGCTGTGCCGGGCTATATCCAGCGGGTGCAGCAGGGCAAGCCGTGGGTAGACTTTTGGGAAGAGATCGACAGCCCCACAGCCTTGGGTGAAACCATGATGCTGGGGCTTCGGTTGGTGGAAGAAGGGGTAAGCCGGTCGCGTTTTCGCCAGCGTCATGGGGTGGAGATGGACGACGCCTTCGCCAACGAACTGACCCGGCTGACCAGTCAGAAATTACTCCAGTCCGATGGCGAACGTGTCTATGTGACCCAGCGCGGACTGATGATGGGAAACCAGGTCTTCGCCGCATTTTTGCCCTGATGTAAGAGCGCGGATGATATCCGCGTTACTGTGGAGGTTTGTTGCATGTTGCAGGCGATTGTTTTTGATTTTGACGGCACGATCTTAGAGACCGAAGGGCCGGACTATCAGTCGTGGCTGGAGATTTTTGACGCGCACGGCGGCGAGCTGCCCTTGGATGTCTGGATTCAATGTGTGGGCGGTGCGCCCACTGGTTTTGATCCCTTTGCCATGTTGCAGGCGCAGACCGGTGTTGCGCTGGATCGCAGTTCCGTTCATCAGGCCCGGCGCAGACGAGTGGTCGAACTCATCGAGCAGCACCCCCCCATGCCCGGCATCCAAGCGATCATCGCCGCCGCGCAGGAAGCCGGAATCGGGCTGGCCGTGGCGTCAAGCTCACCCAGCACGTGGGTGGAGGGCAATCTACGACGGCTGGGGCTGCGCCATCATTTCCAGACAGTACACACCGCGGATGATGTGGAACGAGTGAAACCTGACCCGACCCTTTATCGATTGGCCGCGGCCAGCCTGGGCGCACTGCCAGAGCATACGCTTGCCATCGAAGATTCGCGCACGGGCATGTTGGCTGCCAAAGGAGCCGGTCTGCGCTGCGTGGTTGTGCCCAACAGCATTACCCAGTTTTCCGACTTTTCCCAGGCCGATCTGCGTCTTGCATCTTTGGCCGACCTGACACCTCACGAGTTGTTTGCCCATTTTTGAGCCATCGAAGCCAGCTAACCTTCGGTCATTTTGGCTGGTTTTGGGGCCTTCCTGGTTTGAAAAGGAGAGCCAATGACCCGCGCACTCTACCCCGGCACATTCGACCCAATGCACAACGGCCATGTGGATATTGCCCAGCGGGCCGCGTCCATTTTCGAGGAACTGGTGATCGGCGTTTACGATGCTCCGCCCAAAAAACTCTTGTTCAACACTGACGAACGGGTGGTATTGGTGCGTCAGGCATTGGCCCACCTACCCAACTGTTCAATTGTCTCTTTTACCGGTTTGACGGTAGAATGTGCGCGTAGTATCGATGCTCAGGTGATCGTGCGCGGCTTGCGCAATGTGGCTGATTTCGAGTTTGAATCCCAAATCGGTCTTGCCAATCGGCATATGGCTTCGGACATAGAGTTATGCTGTCTGCTTTCCAGCACAGAATATATCTACCTTAGCTCCACAATTGTGAAAGAAGTGGCAAATCTGGACGGTAACATCTCGGCCTGGGTACACCCCGTTATTGCCGAGGCCATGCAACAGCGCTACGCCGAAAACGCGGCCACTGTTCCTCCTGTTGAGACGAGCAAGCAAAAAGGTGTGACAAAAAGCCGGGGTAAGCTGACACATCATGGCTAAAAGACGGCTAAAAGACGGCTAAAAGACGGGTAAGAGATCTCTTGTGTGGCGAAGGTTCACCTTTCTGCTTCGGGCCACAAGCACTAGAACCAATCAGCAGTTCACAGCGGATGAAAGACGATGGAAATCCTACAACTGGTCGATCAGCTTGAACAGATATTCAATCGCGGCTATCGAATGCCCATTGGGGGGACTTTGATGGTGAGCGAAGATGAGTGCATGCGGCTGATCGATCAAATGCGCATCAGCGTTCCCAGTGCCATCAAGGAAAGTGTGCGCATGGTGGCAGAGCGGGATCGGATTCTGGACGAGGCCAGGGCAGAGGCAGAATCGATTGTGGAGCAGGCGCGGCAACATGCAGTCGAGATGATCCACCAGGATGCTGTGACCCAGGAAGCCCGGCGCGAGGCCGAGAGGATCGTTGCACGCAGCCGCTCGGAGGCCGATGAACTGGTTAAACGCAGCCAGGGCGAAGCCAATGGACTGATTCTTGACGCCGAAGAGTATACGGTCGATACGCTCCAACGGCTGGTTGATCAGTTGAGCAGTGTCGTAGTACAAGCCAGAAATGGAATTCAGGCTATCGAGGAGAGTCGGCGGGCGACAGAACCCGACGCCGAAGACTAAGCCACGGCGCCATGAACATCAGCCGGAGAAGTGCACTAAATTTCCCCTCCTCTTCCTGGCCTCACCACTCAGCGTCCCCTCTGAATAAACGAAAATGAACAGAATTGCCAAGCGTTGGGGGCATCCCAGAGCCTCCCGTTTTATCATTGGTCTACTCTTGTTGTTTGGTGCCACCGTGCTCTATTTGGCCTTGAGCGCCTACCTATCAACTGTGCCTCTTGGTCCACAACAAGTAGTCACCACGATCAACCCCAAAATGGGTGTACACACCCGCCTGACGGACGAAGCTGAAGAATGGAAGATCAAGCGCAGCCTGGAAATGGTGCGCACAATGGGTGCCCCCTGGATTGTCGAATATTTTCCTTGGGCCTACTACGAACCAGAGCCGGGCCACTTTGAATGGAACCACCCAGACGCGGTGATCAACCACGCCAACCGACAGGGACTGACTGTCATCGCGCGGCTGGGCTTTGTCCCCGAATGGGCACGGCCTGCCAACACCTTGCCCCTCTATTTAGATGAAGAACATTATGCCGATTTTGGACGGTTTGCGGCTGCCTTTGCTGCACGTTATCGGGGTCGCGTCAGCCACATCATCCTGTGGAACGAACCAAACCTCAGCCAGGAATGGGGCTTTCGCCCTGTTGATCCAGAGGGCTATGTGGAATTGTTGAAGGTTGTTTATCCCATGATCAAGCAAGCCAACCCAGATGTACAGGTGCTGGCCGGTGCGCTGGCCCCGACGCTAGCCCCGCCCGGCAGCGAGTGGGGAATGGACGATCTCGTCTATCTGCAACGCATGTATGATGCCGGCGCGCGCGACTTCTTCGACAGTCTGGCTATCCACTCCTACGGCTGGAGCTTCGATGCCGATGACTCGCCCGATCCAACCGTTGTCAACTTTCGCCGAGCCGAACTAGTGCGAGAGGTGATGCTGCGCAACGGCGATGAGGGCAAACAAGCCATGATCACCGAAAGCGGCTGGAACGATCACCCCCGCTGGACAAAAGGTGTCAGCCCCGGCAGACGCATAGAAAACACCATTCGTGCCTACGAAATGGCCGCCGAATGGCTCTGGCTGGACGCTATTGCCTTGTGGGCTTTTCGCTACCCCTGGGATGCTAAAAGCTATCAAGATAACTTTACTTTTGTAGGTACAGATTTCGAGCCGAAACCCATCTATTTGGAAGTGCAGACGTACAGCAGGGGTGGGAGACCGACCAAGTGAGTGGCCGCATTTTTGGCCGCTTTCCTGCTTGGCTGCGGACGCTGTTGGTGGGGTGGACAACTCCCAAGCATCGCCCCGTCGCCCTTATCGTATCGATCCTGGTGCTTGGTGTGATTGGCTCTTGGTTGTTCAGTCAGCTTTTGGGGGGCGACGATGACCAAACCTGGGAGCATATCCAGCAGACCGGCGCATGGCGGGTGGGCATGGACCCAAGCTTTCCACCCTTTGATCTGCTGGACTCAGAAGGGAACCCCATGGGCTATGATGTGGACCTGGCCCGGGCTATCGCTGCCCGCTGGGGTATACAGGTCGAGATCGTCGCCACCGGTTTCGACGGTTTGACCGATGCGCTGATGGCAGGCAGAATAGACAGCGTTATCAGCGCTCTGCCCCACGATCCCCGGCTCACCGCAGATTTGAGTTATTCAAGCAGCTATTTTGAAGCAGGGGTGCGGCTCGCCGTGATCGAAAGTTCTCCAATCAGCAGCGTGGCCGATCTAGCGGGGAAGCGGTTGGCGGTGGAATGGGGCAGCAACGGCGATGCCGAGGCCCGCCGCTTGCAGCGGGACGAACCTTTGATCCAGCGTCATACCTTTTCCACGCCCCAAGAGGCGCTGGGTGCACTGCTTAACGGCGAAGCCGATGGGATTTTGGTTGATGGAGTGACCCTGCGCCAGATGCAGGCCGACGGTGCTGGAATTGTGGCTGTGGGACCTGCCCTTGAGAGTACGCCCTATGTAATCGCTATGCCTTTGGGTGCGACCATGTTGCAGGAAGAGATCAATGCTGTTCTGGCCGATTTTGTGGCGACAGGCTTCTTGGACACATTGGAAATTCGCTGGTTTTCAGGAGGGTTTGATCAATGAAACAAGCAGACGAAATACGTATTGCCCTGACGACCGACACTCACGCCTGGCCGGGCTGTCAACAATGTTTTGGCGCGGAGCACGAGCAGCTCCAACCCTGGTTCGAGACCATGCACACAACGTTTTTAGACGAAGTGGGGTCTGCCTCGCCAGATATTTTGGTCCATCTGGGGGACTTTTCCTGCGGTGGTGGCACGTTTGAGATGCCGCAGGAAGCCTTTTACTCTGTGATGGAGCGTCTGACGAAAGAGTATGGTGAGGTCGCCCCCCAGTTTTGTGGGCTGCCCGGCAACCACGATTGCCCTGCCGGCACAAACGACTATTCTTTCAGCGAACAGTTGTTGGGGTTGTCTCCCCGCCAGGGAGAAACCATCGATACAGACCATGCCCGGCTGATCTTTCTGAACAGCCAAGGACACAGCGACGAGCAGCGTCGGGCTGCTTTGCCCAAAGACCCCACCGTTGGTTGGGTGGCCGACGCCGAACTAGAACGACTTGAACAATCTCTCTCGACTGCGGGCGACCAACCGGTGATCGTCTTTACCCACCAGTTGCTGAATCCGTGGGCCAGTGCCCAGCGTTGGCGTGGCCTGTACGCCACGGTGAACAGCGAAGCGGTACTCGATGTTTTCGCCCGCTACAACAACGTGCGGGCCGTCTTTCAGGGCCACGCCCATTTCTTGGATGTGCGTCACGTGACCGTGGGCAACCGGTCAATCCCCTTCATTGTCACCCCATCCCAGATTCAATATCCGTTGGGCTGGCTGCTCTTGACCCTGACACCCGCAACCTTGCATGTCCAATATCGGCCCCTGCCCCTGCCCGAATTGTCCGAGCGCAGCCATGCCGCCGTCTCCGGCCACAATTGGCGCGAACCAGACCCACAATGGTTCGATTTTCCGGTCGGATTGGATGGGATTCCAGTTTGAAGTCGAGGGAGGTGGCGGAACATCAGAGTCGGGTTCGGCTATTCATGCTTTGTCAATTCGCGCCAAAATGAGGGCGCCGGCCGGTTGTCGTCGATGACCACCCGCTCGCCTGCATCGCAGAATGCGTAGAGCCGTTCGGTAATGGGTAATTGGAAACCAGCTTCTGCCGCTGCCTGAAGAAAGTAGGGCAGTTCCCGAAATTTGACCCCTACAGTCTCGCCTTCGTCGGCCACAATGCGTTGGGCTGTACGGTTGATGTCGGCTCGCCAACGCCCGCTGCTTCCCAGCGCGCTTTCCAAAATAGCCGCATCCACCCCGCTGTTGACCCCAAACGAGAGCGCTTCCAGATAGGCCGCATCGGCCAACCCCATCATGAGTTGGTTGACCCCTTTGACCACTTGCCCACACCCGGCAGCCCCGCAATAGGTAATGCGATCTGCACCGGCCACACAGTGCAACAGAGGCAGGTGTTTGCGCGCTGCGCTCTCATCGCCCCCCAAAAAGAGATAGAGCGCTGCCTTTTCTGCGCCGCCTGGCCCTCCGCTGACAGGTGCATCCAGCAGCACCACATCCTTGGCGGCAAAGGCCGCGGCCATCCGCCGGGTCTCTGGCGGGGTGACTGTGCCAAAATCGATCACGGTTTGGCCGGGGCGCACATGGGGCAAAATCCCGCTCTCGGCGACTGTCACCCACGCCTGAGAACTAGGCAGGCTGGTGCAGATGACCTGACAACTCTGCACCAGTTCGGCAATGGTGGATGACGTTTGTCCGCCTGCCTCTGCAATTGCCGCGGTCAACTCTGTTTTCAAATCGTAGCCGACAAGCGGATAGCCCCCAGCCAAAAGGTTGCGGGCCATTGCGCCACCCATGGCTCCCAGGCCGATGAAACCAATGGTTGGTACATTGAGCAAGCTATCTTCGCTCATTCACCTGCCTCCTGCGGGTGCTCCCGCAGCCAACGCTCGGTCTCGTTCAGCCCTACGCCGAATTTCACAAAGGCGTCGTCCTGGGGCTGGTAGCCGACGGCGGCCCGGGTGGTGGACAGATCCATCCGTTTGAAGCGGTTGTCCGAGACGCCATGGACAATGGCAAACTGGACGTTTTCGGCTTCGATACAGCGCACGAAGAGTTGGCACAGATCCCGCGCGCTGACATAGGTGCTGAGGTTGCGGCTATTGGTATTAAATTGCGGCTGATTGTATTCAAAACTGCCGATGCGCACGGCGATGCTGGACAGCCCGTGGCCGAAGGCGTAGCAATGTGCGGTGGCTTCGCCAAACGCTTTGCAGGCACCGTACATGTTCAAGGGGCGCACCGCGCCATCGGTGCGGGCTTGCTCGTCCAGGGGGTAGCCTTCGATGGCCTGGACGCTGCTGGCGTAGACCACCCGACGGCAGCCTGCTTCTCGGGCTGCTTCGAATATGTTGTACACGCCCTTGACGTTGTTATCCAGGTAGGATTCGTAGAAGCCGCTGCCTGTGCCTGGGTCTGCAGCCAGGTGCAGAACGCTGTCCACGCCGGCGCAGGCGGCCCGGCAAGCGTCCAAATCGGCAATTTCCAGCGAGATCACTTCACCCACTGGCGGCGCATCCAATCCTTCAAGGCGGCGGTCGGCCAGACGCAGGTCGTAGCGGTCGGCAGCATAGACGCGGAAGACGCTGCCAATTCGACCAGCAGCGCCGGTCACAAGCACTTTACGCATGGGGGAACTCCTTTGGGTGGAGGGAGAATTTTTAACGCAAAGACGTAGAGGAAACCTTTGCGTCTTTGCCTCTCCGCGTCTTTGCGTTGAGATTCTGACATTATACCCGGAAGCGGGTTAGAGTTGTAGCTCTGCGATGGCGATGCCGTTTTCCCCGGCCACCGAGTAGAGCAGGTAGGTGCGCCCTTTTTCTTGAAAGATGGCAGGATCGCGCAGTTGGTGCGCCCGGCTGTGGATGGCGCCCCGTTCCGAGGGCAGCAGGGGCAGGTTTGCGCCTTCGTAGTCCATTGCGGGTATGAGAACCGAAACCGGTTCGCTGGTCTGCCAGTCAAACCAATCCACTGCGAGATCAACAGTGGCGCAGAGAATATGCTCCGGGCAATCACCCGCCTGGGAGTAGAAAACGTATAACGTATTGCCTTCCACCATCACGGCTGTGTGGCGCTGGTTTTGGTCGAAGAGAACCGGACCACTCTCGAAATCGGTGATCCCATCCCGGCTGCGGAAGAAGATGCCCGGCATTCCCAGCGCGTAAGCCCATCCACCGTGGTGAAAAACGCGGAAATAGCTGGGGCCAAGAACTTCCTGGTTTGAAGTGAAGTGGATGCCATCATTCGAAAAAGCCACAAACGAGCGCTGTCCACCCAAAAAAGGATAGCGTATGGTCAAGGGATCATCCACCACTTCTTGCTTGCCCAGTGCAGGGCCGTGGTAATACATGATCAACCGCTTGTTGGCCTCGTCCGCAAAAACGTCCGGGCTGGCAATGTGACCGAAGCAGGGCGTCTCGTCCAGTTGCAGTGTGCCGGGGGCATGTACAGTCCACGGCCCTTGCATTTGGTCGGCATAGGCCAAACGGATGTAAAGCCCTTGGTGGTGACCGAAGTAAAGATAGTAGTTGCCCAGGCGATTGGGTAACCACTCGGGTACGCGGATAAGGGATGGGCCGTTGATATTCTGGCCTATACCTGGATCGTGGGCAGGTGTGATGATGGGGTTTTGGGGGAATCGTTCTGCTTTCATTCAAATGCTCCGTGCTGCGTACTCCGTTCGGAATGTGTTCGTTGCCAAAAAAAACCGAATATCCGTCGCCTGTCGTCTGTCGCCTGTAGTCCATCATCTATCCAAAGCCATTCCTTTCGGCAAAATAGGCGACCCGTTCGGCTCGGTGCCCTCTGTCGTTGGGATCGTCGGGTTGATAGACATTGTTACCGGCGATGAGCCGCGCGCTGGTGTCCAGATGGACAGGGCTGGGCAGCTCGAACAACACCCAGCGCAGCAGTTGTTCGCGCAGGTCGGCGATCTCCGCCTGACAGGCTGGGTCGCTGTACCGGTTCTTCAATTCCAGCGGGTCTTCTGCCAGATCGAAAAACAGGCAGTTCTCCGGCTGTGCGCCCAACAGTAATTTGCGGTTGTGAGTACGGGCCATATATTCGTCCCCCCGGCCAGATTCCGCGAAGATCACTCGTCGTTCCACGGCGTCAGTCAGATTTGATCCTGCCCAGTTTTTTGGTCTATCACACCCTGCCCAATGCAGCAGCGTCGGCCCTACATCCAGGCTGTTGACCAGCTCGTTCGATACTTCACCTGTACGCGCCTGGCCGGGAAATTTGACGATCAGCGGCACTTTGACCAGCGGATCGTACATGTGGTTGCCCTTCAGCAACAGGTGGTGGAAGCCCAGAAATTCGCCGTGATCGCTGTTGTAGACAATCAGCGTGTCGTTGTACAACTCCTTCTCTTTGAGCAATTCAAGCAGACGCCCCACCTGGAAATCGATCTGGGAAATGGTGGCGTAGTAGTAGGCCATCACCCTGCGCAAGGCCGGTTCGGTTAGGGCTGTGTTGTCGAAATAGCCTGGGCGGAAGGCTGTATCATTGGGCAGGCAGGCATCTGTCCAACCAGGGAGGATTGCCAGAGCATCGGGATCGTACATCCGGCTCCAAGGCGCGGGCGGGTCGAATGGGTGGTGGGGTTTGATGAAGCTGACCATCAGCAGATTACCCCTGCCGCTCCCACTCCCACTCCCACTCCAATTCTCCATTTCCTCCCTGGCCCGGTCGCCGATCCAGGTGGTCGAGTGGTGGGCCTCGTCCAAATCCGATTCCAACGCGCCGAAAGTTTGCCAATAGTCGGCGGGCGCGTGCTGACGGAATTCTCGTTCCTGATCCATCAGATCGACCCGATTGCCCAGCCCTTCGGCCTGGAGCCATGCGTGATAGTCGTCCTCGTAACGGCCCGATCCGT
>JAHEML010000348.1 GCA_024643705.1 Caldilineaceae bacterium
AACAGGTGCAACTGTCGGCTCGACTGTGGGTGGGGCGGGTGGTAGTCCCGGTGCGCTCTCGTCGGGATAGAGGGAGATGGCGTCTACATAGATGAGGTTATCGCCGGTGCTGCGTGGATGATCTACCACAAAAAAGACAGTCACCGTGCTGCTGGCGGCCCTGGCTTTTACGTCGATATTCGGCCCTTCGCCTGGCGGGTAGTTGAGAAAGCGGCCAGGGCCAAAGTGCATCGGTCCCCAGATCACAGACGAGCTATTGGGGTCGGTGCCACCGGTGGGATCGATGCCCAACTGGCGGCCAAAGTTATCTGGATCGTTTGGCCCGCCCCAGGCGATGCTGGCTCGGTAGCCATTGCCGGGCGTTACCTGCACTTGTGTCCAAATGCCTGCCTTGAATGTGCCACCGTTGCTCCACATGCGCAGGGATGGCGCACCCCAATAGGTGTCCTCATCCTGCATGTAGGTTAGATCGCCATAGATGATAAACGGCTGCCATCCTGTGGGTATCTGGCGGGGCGGGATGCCATAGAATGTGTCAAAGTCACAGACGGCGCGCTCCATGATCTGCCCATCTTTTTCGCATGGTTCCGATGCCAGGGCTGTGAAGGGCCGCCCAAGAAGAAGGAGGGATAGCACAATCCATGTGCGGTAAAGCAGGGTAAAAGTTCGTTTCATTTAATTGCCCGTTGTAACTACCAAGCCACTGGCTGGATTTTCGCCACGAATGGCACGAACACCCACGAATTTAGCTAAATCATTCGTGAAATTCGTTGAATTCGTGGCAAAGGGTTGATAGTTTCTGCCCATTGCTAAATCATCGGCTGGCTCTGTGATGGCACAGCGAAAGCCAAGCCAGGGGAAACCCTCTTCCCCATCCACCGCCATCCGGCTGTTGGTCGCCAACCCAACGGCGGTGTCCTGAAAGGAACCCCCTTTCGCCACATAACCTGGGTCCGGCGCTCCGGGCAGATTGATGGGCGTTGCGGTCCATTCGGCTACGTTGCCAGCCATGTCTGCCACCTGGCTGGGGCTGTCGCCGCCTGGGCTGAAGGTACCCACGGCCAGGGTGTCGCCCACGGCTGTGCTGGCACCGTTGGCGCGCACGCTTTCGTAGGTATCGCCCCAGGGGTAGCGGTAGGCCCGTTGCAAGGTGAGCGCCGAACTGGCGGCCACCTCCCATTCTTCTTCCAGGGGCAACCGTTTGCCTGCCCACCGGCAGAAGAGCGCAGCTTGGGCGTGGGTCACATTGATCATGGGGAAGCTGTCCAGCGCCGGGTTGAGAAAATAGTCTGGGCGAAGGACGCTGGAGGTGCGTGTGGGCCAAGTGCAGCCGTCGGCCTCGTAGCAGAGACGATAGGCCCGGTTGGTCACCTCGGTGCGGTCAATCGAAAACGATTGGAGTTCAACCAACCGGTCGGTGTCTGCCAGAGCGGTGGCCGAGATACGGTAGATACCGGATGGGATAGAGACCATGTCGCCGGTGGGATCGAGGGATTGCTCGATGTCCAACCAGGTAAAGGCAAGCGCAAGCACAACCAGGGCCAGGGCGAGCACGCCAAAAAGGCTCGCCAGCCCACGACGGGCCGCGCCAGAGAGAAATCCGCGACGGCCGCGCCTAGGCTTGGATTGGGCTGGGGCTGTCTGGGCAGCCAGCGCCACCCACGAAGCGGGTTTGCTGTCGCCCATCCTACCTTCGCGTAGAAATTCGAACGATGCTTGGGCCAGTGTGCGGCGGGGTTCCAGGGGCTGGGCCATCTCTTCCCGCAACAGTTGGAGCAGGGGAGCCATCCACCCGACGCTATCGTCGTCCTGGTGGGCCAGGGCCACAATTTGCGCAGGCGCAAGCGGTTGGGTGGGATGAAGCAGCATGTCGCGCATCACAGACGCTGCCCGTTCGGGGTCGTTTAGATGGTGCAACGCTGTGCGCATCCCCTTACCATAGAAGAGCGCACCCCGCAGCAGCAGTGTGCGACCGGCTTCGTCCACTGGGCGACCGGCTTCCAATGCCAGAAGGGCATCCCGCACCAGCCCAATAGACGGCATTTCGCCCTGCTGCCACCAGGCGTCCACGGCCAGCGTCAAGCGGCGGGTTACCGCTTGAGCACGCTCGCGGCCACCCAGTCCATCGAACTGGCCCCCACCCACATTGCTGCGGCTGCGGCCAGTTACCTGCCCTTCAATCTCTTCGCCTGTTTCCCACTGCATTTGGGTCGTGCTGTTCATAAGTTTGTGAAGATGTTGAAGCCATGAAGGCTGTGGACACGATAATGAAACTATTGTAACACACGCCGCGCCCAAAAAGATGCAGGCGATCGGCCCGATTGTGGTTGACATTGCCCTGGGTTGGGCTATACTCTTGCTACATCCATTTCTCCACCAGCCATTCGCGAGATGATCCTATGCCTACATCTTCCACTGATACAGCCAGCCGTAGTGCCACCTTCTTTCAAGACGACTTTACCGCGGGCTTGATCCACCGTACCTTCACAAAGTCGATGGGCTTTGATGGGGAAGATATGCGCAAGCCTGTTATTGGTATCTGCAACACCTACAGCGAACTCAACAATTGCCACGCCCACTTTCCCCAATTGGTCGAGGCTGTCAAACGAGGGGTCTGGCAGGCTGGGGGCTTTCCACTGGAATTTCCCACCATCAGCCTGGGAGAAATCTATCTCACGCCATCGTCCATGCTCTGGCGCAACCTGGCTGCCATGGATACCGAGGAGATGATTCGGGGCAATCCCATTGATGGGGTTGTGCTGCTCACCGGCTGCGACAAAACCACCCCGGCTGCGCTCATGGGCGCGGCCAGCGCAGATATTCCTAGTCTGCTCGTTTCTGGCGGGCCAATGCTCAACGGCAACTGGCGGGGCCAGACATTGGGTGCGTGTACCGATTGCCGCCGTCTCAGCGATGAATTCCGGGCAGGCAAGCTCACCGATGGTCAATATGCCGAGGTGGAGGACAATCTGGTGCGCAGCCACGGGCACTGCATGGTCATGGGTACTGCTTCCACCATGAACTCCATGACCGAGGCTCTGGGAATGGCCCTGCCCGGCAACGGGGCCATTCCCGCTGTCGATTCCCGGCGGCTGCGGCTGGCCGAGCAGAGCGGGCGACGCATTGTGGCCATGGTGGCCGAAGGGTTGCGTCCATCGCTCATTTTGACCCAGCAAGCCCTGGAAAATGCCATCACACTCCTGTGCGCCATTGGTGGCAGCACAAACGCGGTCGTCCACTTGCCTGCCCTGGCCGGTCGTCTGGGCATTCCCCTGCCCATCGATCTCTTCGACGAAATCAGCCGCCGCACACCCATGATCGCCAACTTGCGGCCCAGCGGCAAATATCAGATGGAAGACCTTTTCTACGCGGGCGGCATCCCTGCTGTGCTGAAGCAACTGCTGCCCCTGCTCCACGGGGATGCCCTGACGGCCACGGGCCATACGCTGGCCGAAAACGTGCAGGCCGCCGAAATTCATAACGCGGATGTGATCCGCACCTTGGACACAGCTCTGGACAGTCAGGGTGGGTTGTCGATTGTCCGGGGCAATTTGGCCCCCGATGGCGCTGTGATCAAACATGCTGCAGCCACACCCCGTCTGCTCCAGCATCGGGGCCGCGCGGTCGTTTTCACTAGTATCCCCGATTTGCAGGCCCGCTACGGCGACCCCGATCTGGATGTGACCCCGGATGACATTCTGGTTTTGCAAAACGCTGGTCCGGTTGGCGGGCCGGGCATGCCCGAAGTGGGCAACCTGCCCATTCCCACAAAGCTGCTTAAACAAGGGGTGCGGGATATGGTGCGCATCTCGGACGCACGCATGAGCGGCACAGCCTATGGCACAATCGTCCTCCACGTCGCGCCCGAAGCAGCCATCGGCGGACCGCTTGCCCTAGTGCGAGATGGGGACGAGATCGAACTGGACTTGGCAAACCGACGCCTGCATCTGCATGTGACCGATGATGAACTGGCCCGTCGCCGAGCTGAATGGCAGCCGCCTGCACCCCATTATAGCCGGGGTTACGGCAAGCTCTTTCTCGATTCGATTTTGCAGGCCCCAGATGGGATGGACTTTGGCTTCCTGTTGGGGGCAGACCCGGCAGTGGCAGAGCATCAACCAAAGTTTTAACGTGTGTAGCCATGCACTTTTTTTGACCTGTCGAAGCGGTCGTGCTATAGTCGAACCATGAACAAGCAATCACTGGCGCACAGACTATTCTGCTACTCGTATCCAAGGGGCGCAAGACGCCCCGCCCGATTCGCGCACGCCGGTTGTCCTTTCTGCTTTTGAGCAGAAGTCCTTTCCCGTTTTGAACGCGTGGCGCACAGCCACGCGTTTTTATTTGCGGGAGGTAATTACCAAGCCACTGATCGGATTTTCGCCACAAATTGCACGAATACCCACGAATTTGGCTCAATCATTCGTGAAAATTCGTTGAATTCTTGGCAAAGGGTTGGTAGTTACTGTGGGAGAATCAACAATTTACCAGCAACTGTCCAACAAGTTTAATAGGAATACCCAATGGCAACCTTTCCTCCTGTCGATGAACAGATGAAAATTCTCATGCGGGGCGTCGATTTTGGCGACGTTCAAACCCGTGACCACATGGAAAAGGAACTACGCGAGCGGCTGGACAAGGCCAGCACGAACGGCAAGCCTTTGCGTGTCTACTGTGGCTTTGATCCCACTTCATCGGACCTTCACTTGGGCCACACTGTGCCCTTACGCAAACTGCGCCAGTTTCAGGAATTGGGCCACGAAGTCGTCTTTCTTATTGGCACATTCACCGGAACCATCGGCGACCCCAGCGACAAAGAGAGTGCACGGCAGCAGCAAACCCTGGACGCTGCCATGGAAAATGCCCGCACCTTCACCGAACAGGCTTTTCGTGTGTTGGACAGGCAAAAGACGCTTGTGGAGTTTAACCACAAATGGCTGGGTGAATTGAGTTTTGGCGATGTGATCGATCTGGCGAGCAACTTCACTGTGCAGCAATTTTTGGTGCGCGACAACTTCAGCAAGCGTCACGCCAGCGGTGATCCCATCTGGCTGCACGAATTTTTCTACGCGCTTATGCAGGGCTACGATGCGGTGGCGTTGAACACAGACGTGCAGATCGGT
>JAHEML010000349.1 GCA_024643705.1 Caldilineaceae bacterium
ACAAATACCCGCTGAAAAAAGTCCTGCTGGGCAAGCGGGGCAAAGTAGCCCGTCAGCGACAGATGGCTGGACAGCTGCAAATCGCCCTGATCCCCGTTGTCAAAGTCGATTGTCAGTACCCTAGGGCCTCTCAAAAGTGCTATACGAAAGGTGGATGACGACCCAAGACAGTGTGATTGAGTGCAGAAGAAGGCGCTTCTCTAAAACTCAGGACACGAATTGGCACAGGTTCATGGGATTCGCGCGGATTCAATCCGCGGTTTCTGCATAATCAGCGTTCTCTTTCGTTATCTGGCTGTGCCTTCAGGGGGCAGGAACGCCATTCGGAAGTGCTTTTTCTCTTAACAGACACTTCGCATAGGACTTTTGAGAAGCCCTGGTGAGGTTAGCCGTACCCTTGCCTTTGTCGAACAGGTGTGCTATGATTGCGCGAGATGTTTGGCGTATTTACGCAAATTGAAGCAAGGAGACGAGAAATGACAAATTTTGTTCTGCTCTACATCGGTGGGACCATGCCCGAAGACCCAGCACAGCAAGAGGTGATGATGGCGGATTGGGGAGCCTGGTATGGGAAGATGGGTGAAGCGGTGGTTGATGGTGGCGCTCCCTTTCGGGCGGCCAAAAATGTCACTGCAGCGGGTGTCGCCGGCGCAGCAGGCATGACCCCAGAGGTGACGGGATACACAATTATCTCCGCCGAATCCCTGGATGACGCAGTCGCTAAAGTAGACGGCCATCCTCACATCAAATATGGTGGTCAGGTTTCGGTTCACGAAACCATGGAGATGTAAACAGAGGCGCGACATGACCATAGCCGCCCCAAATCTCCCTTTCATGAAAGGGAGATTTGGGGCGGCTATTTTGTTCCTCGTCATGCCCGACAAGCTCCCTTTTCCTAAAGAGATGAATTTGGCAAGGTATGGAGGACTTTGATGAAGCGGATACAACTGGCGGTGATTGGCGCTGGTTTAATTGGGCAGAAGCATCTGGCGCTTGTGCACGCCAACCCCGACTACGAATTGGTCGCCGTATGCGATGCACACCCCTCTGGTGCTACCACCGCAGCCAACTATGGGGTTCCCTTCTATCAGGACTACACAAGATTGCTGGCCGAACATAGGCTGCAGGGTGTGATTGTTGCCACCCCCACCAATACTCATGTCGCTGTGGCAATTGCCTGTGCCCAACGGGGAATTCACACGCTGGTGGAGAAGCCAATCGCAAGCACAGTGGCCGAAGCCAGCGAGTTGCTCGCTGCGGCAGAGTTGGCCCGGGCACACGTTTTGGTCGGCCACCACCGCCGCCACAACCCTCTTGTGCAGCGGGCCAGAGAGATCATCCAGCGCGGAGAGATTGGGCGGCTCGTCGGTCTGACTGCCCTCTTTGCCCTGCGCAAACCCGATGAATATTTCGATGTGCTCTGGCGGACCCAGCCCGGTGGTGGCCCTATCTTGATCAACCTGATCCACGACATCGATACCCTACGCTACATATGCGGCGAGATTGACAGCGTCTATGCTCTTTCCCGTTCCAGCATACGGGGTTTGGCAGTGGAAGATAGCGCCAGCCTGACCCTTGGTTTTGCCAGTGGCGCGATTGGTTCAGTCTTGCTCTCCGACACGACCTCGTCTCCTTGGTCCTACGAATTGACAAGCGGGGAGAATCTCAGCTATCCCTCCACCGGTCAGGATTGTTACTTCTTTTGTGGAACAGAAGGTTCGCTGGCCTTTCCTTCGTTGACGGGCTGGCGCTATCCACCGGGGCAGCCCGCCGGTTGGTATCAACCCCTGCACCAGCACCGATGGCCCATCCCAGCATTTGTCGATCCACTTGCCGCGCAGTTGGCCCATTTTTGCCGGGTTATTCGCGGCCAAGACCTCCCCTTGGTCAGCGGTGCCGAAGGATTGCGCACGTTGGCTGTCGTCCAAGCCGCGCTGGCATCGGCCCACGGTGGCTTGCCTGTGCCACTTGCGACAGCGGCAGAAGCGGAGAATTGACATTTGGGCAGCCCATGTTACCATACACGCAAGAGTTCCCCTCCCTGAAAAAGATTTTGCGCCAATCGGTGTCTTTTTTTGTCATAATTTTTCCGATCAGCATAACCGCTGGGCAAGGAAGTGCTCTGCATGTCAGCAATACTGGATTTGAAAAAGCACAGACAAGCCGTATATGGTATCGCGTTGTGTATCGCTATTGGCCTTGTTGCCCTGTTGTTGACCGACTATATCCCGATCGGTACAGTGACTATATCCATTATTGTCGGCATGATTGTTGGCAATACCTTCAAGCTCGATAAGAAATTTGCGCCGGGGATCAAGTTTAGCGAAAAGCAAATTCTGGCCTTTGCCATCGCCTTGTTGTGCCTGAGTTTGGACTATCTGGTCTTAGAAAAACTTGGTCTTCGCTCCATTTTGCTTGTGATCGTCGGGATGGCCCTTACGATCACCACATCGGTTGTGTTAGCCAAACTGTTCAAGCTGGATTCGAAGCTGGCACTCTTGCTGGGGATTGGAAACGGGGTATGCGGTAGTTCTGCGATTGCTGCCACCGAGCAAATCATCGGTGCCGAAAGTAAAGACGTGGGATTATCCATTGCGATAGTCAATTTTTTAGGAACGATTGGTATCTTTTTATTGCCAATTATTGCCACCGCTCTTTTGCATCTGACCAACATCAACGCCGGTCTTCTGATTGGCAACACCTTGCAGGCTGTCGGCCAGGTGGTGGCTGCTGGGTTTGCAGTCAGCGATGTCTCCGGGCAGACAGCGACGATAGTAAAGATGGCCCGAATTTTGATGTTGACACCGATGATCTTTATTCTCATCTATATTTTTACAAGTAGACGCGCAAAAACTGGCGGGGTGGATCAAACCAAAGCCCCCACTGTTCCCCTGTTTATCGTCGGATTCATCGTTTTCTCCCTCATTCCTACCTTTCATCTGTTGCCCAAGACTTTTATTTCCGCTATCAGTCAGGCAAGCCATTATGCGCTGATTGTTGCGATGGCGGGCATTGGGTTGAAAACCACGATTGCCAGCATTCTGCGCGATGGGCGATCAGCACTCCTGATCGGTAGCTTGACCTTCGTAGTGCAAATCATTTTTACTAGTAGTGTGATTCTTCTCCTTATGCAATAGCACTCTACACTTTTTCCACACGCAGTGCCTCTAGCGCTTTAACCAGCAGAACCCGCCAAAAATCGTCTTCGTCGATGGGGAGATAAACAGCTTCGCGCCCCACGTGTAGCCCATTCTGCGGGACAAGCTCGCCTTCGTCGTCGATGTGGCCCAAATCTCTGCGCAGACGGGCCTGCAAAGTGCGCCGCTGCGCGTCGCTTAAACCCTCTTGGCGGATGGCGATCTGATCGCGCCGCCGCCCAATATTGAGGACGCCTGCTTTGAGGGCCAGAATCTTGATGAGTATCTGGTAGAGCAGGTTCTCCACAGGCATGGGTAAGCCGTCCCGCCCGTCTGGCTCATTGTCTGTGCCGAAACGGTCCAACAGTTCCTGGCGCATGGTGTCGATTTCGGTTCGACTGTTGAGGCCCGCCACCCGCCGATAAAGTTGCAAGCGCAGCCCTTCCTCTGTTACATAGCTTTCGGGGATCTCGGCCAGCAGGGGGAGATCAAGTGTGACAGCGGGGGCAAGGGGATCGTCCAAATCGAAGGGGAGGGAAGCGGCGATTTGCGTATTGCGTGTTGCGTGTTGCGTGTATTCCTCGGTGACACTCACCTCGCCGCCGCTGCCACCTGCCTTCTCGGCTTTCTCAAACTGGCTCTTTTTGCGCCGCAGTTCGTTGACGGCCTGGGCCAGCAACCGGGTGTAGAGATCAAAGCCCACGCTGGCAATCTGGCCGTGCTGGCGCGCGCCCAACAGTTCGCCCGCACCGCGAATTTCCAGATCGCGCATGGCGATGCGGAAGCCCGCGCCCAACTCCTCGCTGCTCTCCATCAGGGCCTCCAGCCGCCGCCGGGAATCAAATGTTAGCGCTTTGTGCTTGTCGTAAAGCAGATAGCAGTAGCCCCGCACGGCACCTCGCCCCACCCTCCCCCGCAACTGGTAGAGCTGAGCCAGGCCGAAATGGTCCGTGCGGTTGATGATCATGGTATTGGCCCGGCGAATGTCCAGCCCGTTTTCCACAATTGTTGTGCTCACCAACACATCGATCTCCCCGTCGGCAAAGCGCAGCATGGCATCTTCCAGTGCCCGCTCGGCCATCTGCCCATGAGCTACTTCGACCCTGGCATCCGGCACCAGACGCCGCACCCTGGCCGCAATCTGCTCGATACCTTGCACCCGGTTATGCACCAGAAAGACCTGCCCATCCCGGTCAATTTCCCGCTGAATGGCCTGCTTGACCAGGTTGTCGTCGTATTCCGACAGGATGGTGCGCACGGGCAGCCGTTCTTGGGGTGGGGTGTTGATGGTGCTCATGTTGCGCACGCCGCTCAAGCTCATGTGCAAGGTGCGGGGGATCGGCGTCGCGCTCAGCGTCAGCACATCCACCAGGGTGCGCAATTGCTTCAACTTTTCTTTGTGCGACACGCCAAAACGCTGCTCCTCGTCCACCACCAGTAGCCCCAGATCATGAAAATCGATATCGTTGCTCAACAGCCGATGGGTTCCTACCACAATATCCACAGCGCCTTCCCGCAGCCCTTGCAACACCTTTTGCTGCTGGGCCGATGTGCGGAAGCGAGAAAGCACCTCCACCGAGATAGGGAACTGGGCCAAACGACGGCTGAAAGTGCGGTAATGCTGCTGGGCCAGCACCGTTGTGGGCACAAGCACAGCCACCTGCTTGCCATCCATCACCGCCTTGAAAGCCGCACGTACCGCGACCTCTGTCTTGCCGTAGCCCACATCGCCAATGATGATGCGGTCCATGGGTTCCTCGGATTCCATGTCCCGCTTGACATCGCCGATGGCCTGAATCTGGTCTTCGGTCTCTTGGAAGGGAAAAGCCGCCTCCATCTCCTCTTGCCAGGCAGAATCTTTGCCAAAGGCGTGACCTGTCACCAGTTCCCGCTCGGCGTAGAGCACAAGTAAATCTTCGGCGATCTCCTCTACCGCTTTTTTGGCCCGCTCTTTGACTGTCTGCCAATCTGCCGTGCCCAGACGGG
>JAHEML010000350.1 GCA_024643705.1 Caldilineaceae bacterium
ACATGCGCATGGTGATGGCTTCGATCAGGGTCGGGCCACCACCGGCCCGCGCCCGTTCAATTGCTTCCTTCACCACTTCGTAGACAGCCTCCACATTGTTGCCATCCACACTCACGCCCGGAATGCCATAGCCGACTGCCCGCTTGGTAAAATCTATCTCCCTGGTCTGGTTGGAGACATGGGTGGAATAGGCATATTGGTTGTTTTCCAGGATCATCACATAGGGAGCGTTGTACAGGGCCGCCATGTTCATGGTTTCGTGGAAAAGGCCCGCGCTGGCCGAGCCGTCGCCGCAAAAGGTGAGGGCCACACGCGCTTCGCCCCGGTAGCGAAAGCTCATGGCTGCACCCAAGGCCACCGGCAGCGAGAGGGGCAAGTGGCTGATGAAGCCAATCGTTCCCAGGCTCATGTCTCCCGCGCCGTGGAGGTTGGCGTCTCGGCCCCGGGTGAAGCCCGTCTCCCGGCCAAGCAGATTGGCAAAAACCCGGCGTGGGGTCAGCCCCCGCATCATATAGGTTCCCAGGTCTCGGTGCATGGGCGCGACAATATCATCGGGTTCCAGCGCATAGCCCACCGCAACCGAAATGGCTTCGTGTCCGCGTTGGCTAAAGGCTCCGCCCAGGCCCCGCCCTTGACGATAGAGAGCCACCATGCGTTCGTCGAAGGTGCGGGTCAAGGTCATCCAATAGTAGATTTCCAGTTTTTGTTCTGCACTTAGGGTCATAGTCATGGGGTTGCCGTGTGATGGATTTGTGGCGTTGAATGTGGTTTATGTCTGTCCAGTCATCATCTCTGTTTTGTCTGCTGCCGCCAGGGCGACAATCCGTGCGACGATCGCCTCCACACCCAGCCCAGCGGTGTTGATCACGTGGGCGTCGTCGGCAGGGCGCAGGGGCGCAATGGCTCGTTGGCTGTCAATTCGATCCCGCTCCAACATATCCGCCAGCACTTGTTGAAAGGTGGCGGACTTACCTCTCTTTTGCATCTCCAAATAGCGACGCTGGGCACGTTCGCTTGCTGGGGCGTCCAAATAGATTTTCAAGGGCGCATCGGGCAGAACAATCGTGCCGATATCCCGCCCAACCATAACGATGCCGTCCAGACCCTCGTGGCCTTGGGCATACTGCTGGCCTATCTGCCGCTGGTGTCGCGAGAGAGCCGAGCGCACCTGCCCAATTGCCGCCACGGTTGAGACATTCTGGTCGACTTCTGGCGCGCGGATCGCCCAGGTCACATCCCGGCCATCCACCAAAACCGTGAGATGGCGGCCATCGGCAGCGTCGCCTGCTGGCAGGATCGAAATGACGATGGTCTCTGCCAGCCGACCGACGGCTTCCGAATCGAGCAGGTTCGCACCTTGGTCGAGCGCAGCCCAAGTGACCACCCGATACATGGCACCGGTGTCGAAAAAGAGATAGTTGAGATGGGCGGCAACGGCAAAGCCGACCGTGCTTTTACCCGACGCTGCTGGGCCATCAATCGCGATGGTACCTGGTCCACCGGAATTGGTCGCTGCCCGCTTCGCATCTATGGCACTATTCACATTGGCTCCTGGTTGGTTGGGGTGGACAGAGGCCCGAATTATAACACATTTCTGCCAGTTTTGAGGAGATGCGTTCACTGCCTCGGAAACCCTGCCCTACCGTCAATATCTTTCATGGTCGTGCCTGCGTTTGGCTTGAAAGTAGAAACCACGGGCGTCATCCGATACCCTAACCGACTTCTCTCCGAGTTTTTTGGGTATTGTGGTATAATTTTTCTTTGTCCGACAATTTGACTGATCGCCCGATGAAACACTTTTTCTGAAGGCAAAAGAGGCCCGCGAGGGTGTTTGTATTGTGAATGTGTACCAAACTTTTCCGGCGGACAGCCAGCCGGAGCCTGACAGTACAGAGCCTCCTCCTGCTCTTTTCGAGCAGGGCGTTTCCGGTGTCATCCAAGTGATGGAATTCCCGGCACGCAGTGGGAGGAATCCGTTAGGCATCAAATCAACTAAAGATGCAGTGTCGAGCAGCGTGACAAACCATGCCTGGCAACCGGGTGGTTGTGGCTATCGGCGCGGGCAGAAGGAGGGCATCACACATCATTAGGGTGAGATAGTCCCCACCTGCCTGTGCGCGGTTGCCCAGTGTCACAATGCCGACCAGAAATGGTCGGTTTTTTGTTGCCTCGCCGCCGAAGCAACCAGACCCGCGCTGCTATCTTGTTTCTATCAACCGCGCACATGGGAAGGAGTTCGTCCAATGGTCGATCCTATCGAAGTACAAGACATTCTGAGCCGGGTTGGTGATCTGCTGGACGCAGGCGAAACTGCAGAAGCCATTCGCATTCTCGAAGATCTACACCCTGCCGATAGTTCCGAGATTCTGTACGAACTCCCCGCAGAATACCAGGCCGTTATTTTGCGCCAGATGGAAGACAACCAGGCTGCGGACATGCTGGAGGAGATGGACGAAGAGGAGATGGCCGAGGTCGTCCAGAATCTTTCGGTAGGCGAGTTGGCCGATATTCTGGACGAGATGGAACCGGATATGGCCGCCGACTTGTTGGGCGAGTTCAGCGACGAACAGACAGCCGCCCTTCTGGAAGAGATGGAAGAATCCGACGATGTAGCCCCTCTGCTTGCCTACCCAGAGGACACCGCGGGCGGCATTATGAACACGCCCCGCCACATGTTGCGCCGCCAGATGACGGCCAGCCAAGCCATGGAATTTCTGCGCGAACACTATGCCGACGAGCACGATCTCTACTATCTCTATGTCCTGGATCGTCACCGGCGGCTGGTGGGTATTGTCAGCCTGCGTGCCCTGGTTCTGGCCCTGCCAGAGCAGACCCTGGACGATATCATGGATCGGGACGTGTTAACCGTTCGGGTGGAGGCTGACCAGGAGGAAGTGGCCCGGCTGTTGGCCCGTTACAATCTTCTCGCCCTACCCGTAGTCGACGAAGACGATCACCTGCTCGGTATTGTTTCGGTGGACGATGTTGTGGACGTGTTGGAGGAGGAAGCCACCGAGGACATCTACCGCCTGGCTCAAGTGGGTGGCGATGCGGAGATTTTTAGCCCGATTCACAAGGCTGTGGGTAGCCGCCTGCCCTGGCTGATCGTCAATATGGGCACAGCATTTCTGGCGTCCAGTGTGGTTGCCCTCTTCGAGGGGACGATTGCCCAAGCCGCGCTCTTGGCCGCCTTCATGCCGATTGTGGCTGGGCAAGGGGGCAACGCCGGAACCCAAACCATGACAATCATGATCCGCTCTTTGGCCCTGGGCGAGATCGAATTGCGGGACACCTGGCGGGCACTACTTCACGAAATCGCGGTGGGCCTGCTCCACGGGCTGGTAATTGGGCTGCTGGTAGGGCTGATCGCCTGGCTGTGGAAGGGGAATTTGATGCTTGGGGTTGTGCTGGGGGCGGCCATGCTGGGCAATTTATTGGTGGCCGCGTTTGCTGGTGTGTTGATCCCGATGTTGCTGCGCCGGTTGAATATCGACCCGGCGCTTGCTTCAGGCGTCTTTGTTACCACCGCCACCGATGTGCTGGGGTTTAGCCTGTTTTTGGGGCTGGCGAGTTACTTTATCGCCTGGCTGGTTTAACGCTGATAAATTAGATTTTTGTAGGTGCGGTTTTTAACCGCACAATTGACAGAGATGCTCTTGATTCTCGTGAAAAGAGTGGGTCTTTTATGTTTGCGCTGCTACAAGCAGCGCCTACGAAATTCCAACAAACTTTGTTTTAATATCTGTTTTGGGCAGGCCCAAGAAAGTCTTCGGACGCCAATTGACGCAGGCAAACGCTGATGAGACCAAAAATTCGCGCAATTAGTGCAATTCGTGTTCAAAAATGTTCTCGCTCTTACTACCTCTTCTGATTGCCAAGAACCAGGACTTCACGAATCCGGGTAGCGGCTTCGGCTGGCGAAAAGCGAGTCGTATCGATGACGATTGTTCTATCCACCGCCAGCCGAGATAGAGTCAGGATGGCCGCGGTGGGATCGTAGTTTTGCCGTTCTGCGACCACAATCGAAATCTTGGCCCGTAGCTCCTCGATGGTTGTCCCCTCTTCGTCGACAAGAGCCGCGAGACCTGCCAACTCCTCCGGGCTAAAAATGGCGTCAGCCCCCGGCACGTTTATCCCCAGGCGATCCGTTCCTGGCCGTGCACTCTTTCCTTCCATCCTGCTGGGTGTTGAAAATCGGTCAAAGCGATCTTTACGGCCCAAGAGCCGCTCTACCCTCACCACATCGGGGGCATCTAGCACGGCAAAACGGGCAGCGGGCAGATACTCGGCGGCATAGCCTACCTCGTCCGCCCCCCGCAGGCCATCGAAACAGAGGGGTTGGGGCCATCGGTCTGGATCAATCCAGAGTTGGGCCAGGGCTTGGGCCAGCCCGCCAGGGTTCTTTTCTCGATATCGCCGGGTATAGTCGAAGCGCTCTGCCCGGTCTGTCACGGGCCGGATTGGCTCTCCCGCCTCTCGCTGCACTTTTGTGATCAGCAGATCGGCCAGTCCACGCCGATCCGGTAATTGGCACAAAGGGGGCTTGTCGGCTTCGAGCAGGGCCAGAGTGGTGCTTTTGCCCACCCCCGTCACCCCAACCAGGATGACCAGGGGCAGCGTGGATAGAGCGAGCCAATTGTCGCCCAGCGGTTGCCAGGCGATGCCGGGGGCGATCTCAACTGCAAAATGGTCTGTCGATTCCATAGATCCCCTCGTGGCGATACACCTGTGGCGATACACCTGTGGCGATACACCTGGGCAGCCAATCTCTTGCTGCCAAACTACTGCCATTATACTGTGCGGCTATGGGGCAGACAAAGTGGGCGGATGAGGAATGTCTGTGCTATGATGGCGCTAGTTTTCTGCAACCTTTTCGCAGTAGTGGAATCAATCTCAATGCGCCGACCGCACATCACCCTAGCCATGCTTCTTCTCGCTGGCATTCTTGTTGGCAATTTTGCTCTATCCGCGCCCACGGGTGTGCGCGCCCAGGCAGCCATCACTCCGATTGCCGACATTCAAAGCAGCGTGATCTCCGGGGACGATTCCTCTTTCGTGGGCCAGAGCGTCACCGTCCAGGGGATCGTCACCAGCATCTATGACAGCCTCTT